>CAZKGE010000011.1:0-20762 GCA_964552065.1 uncultured Oscillospiraceae bacterium
AACGTACCCCTAAAACTTTTGCATCGGGTTCCACTTATTTCGAATCACCTGCATCCGCGCGAAACCATGTGCTCAGTCGCCGCACGAAGCGGTACCCATTTTTTTTGTACAGCGCGCAGGCGCGCGCGTTGCCGTCGCAAACGGTCAGCGTGACGCGCGCGTGGCCGGCGAGCAGGAGCTTTTGTTCCAGCGTGCCGAGCGCGCGATCCCCGAGACCGCCGCCCCAGAGGTCCTTGCGGACCGCGATTGCGGCGATCTCCGGCACGGGGCCGGCGCGGGAGAGCAGGTACGTTCCGGCCGGATCGCCGCCGTCCATGAAGAAGCCCGCCTCGCACACGCCGTCGGCAAGCAGCCGGTCGGTCTCCTCAGCGTCGAGGAAGGCGGCGTTCGGCACGTCGAAGAACGATTCGTTGTGCAGCGTGGCGTACAGGGCGGTGTTGTCGGCGCTCAGCCGCTTGAGCCGGTACGGCCGGAATCCCTCCGGCGCGGGAGACAGGGCCTTTTCCAGAATGTCAAAGCCGCAGCACAGCGAGAATCGAAACGCGCCGCAAGCGAACGGTTCCGCTTGCGAAAAGCTTTGCCCGCAGTCGCGCGCGGCAAAAAAGATCTCGGCAGCGCCCAGCTTGGCCGCTTCCCGGCACAGGGCGGCGAGCGCGGACGAAAAATCGCCTGCGTCATAGCGTTCGCAGATGATATAGCATCTGCGGCGGAGCGGAATCTGCTTGGTGATGAACGAAAACTCCGTCACGGCGCCTCCTTGGAACGCGTCCAGTATACCATCGCGCGCGTATTGCGGCAAGGCGCGGGCAGCGGACGGAACGTATCCCGGACACGGTCGCCCTGCCGCTCCGGCGCGCCTTGCGAATGGCCGCCCTGCCGGCGGCTTCGCTCAAAATCATTGCGCCGCCTGAGCGATAACGCTTGGACTGCCGTACAAAAAACCTGTATAATGAAACCGGCGGCACATCCAAAGCACGGTGGAACATGCCATGCTTTTATCGGACGATGCGGTCATCAGGAGGTTTATGTGACGATACAAGAGACGGTAAAGGCCCAGCGCGCGTTCTTTCTGTCCGGCGCGACAAGACCCGTTGAAGAACGCAGAAACGCGCTGCTTAAGCTGCGGGCGGCGCTGCGCGCAAACGAGGGAAAGCTTGCGCAGGCGCTGAAAGCCGACCTGAACAAAGCGCCCATGGAAGCCTACATGACCGAGACTGGCATCGTGCTCGAGGAGCTGCGCTTTACGCTGCGGCACCTCGCGCGGTGGGCGCGGCCGCGCGCCGCCGGTACGCCGCTTGCGCAGTTCCACGCAAAAAGCTTCGTTATGCCGGAGCCGTACGGCGTCGCGCTCATCATCGCGCCGTGGAACTACCCGGTCCAGCTCTCGCTTGCGCCGCTCATCGGGGCGGTAGCGGCGGGGAACTGCGCACTTGTCAAGCCGTCCGCCAACACGCCCGAGACGAGCCGCGCGCTCTCCGGACTGATCGCAGATTGCTTTGATCCGCGCCATGTTGCGGTGATCGAAGGCGGCAGGGAGCAGAACGGCGCGCTTCTGGACGAGCAGTTCGACTACATCTTTTTCACCGGCAGCGCGGATGTGGGCAGGCTTGTGATGGAGCGCGCGGCCAGGCACCTCACGCCCGTCAGCCTCGAGCTTGGCGGCAAGAGCCCGGTCATTGTGGACGGCACGGCAGACATTGCGCTCTCGGCGCGCCGCGTCGCGTTCGGCAAGGTGCTCAACGCCGGCCAGACCTGCGTGGCGCCCGATTACGCACTCGTGCAGCGGGACGTGCTGGACGCGTTTTTAAGCGCGCTCAAAGCGGAGCTTGCGCGCTTTTTCCCAAACGGCGACGAGAGTAACATGCCGAACATCGTCAACGACAGGCAGTTTCAGCGCCTGACCGGGCTGCTCGGGAGCGGCAGCGTGTATTGCGGCGGCGGAGCCGATCCCGCCACGCGGCACATCTCGCCCACGGTGCTGACCGATGTAAAGCCGGACGATCCCGTGATGCGCGAGGAGGTGTTCGGACCGATTCTGCCGGTCCTGCCGTATGCGACGCTCGACGAAGCGCTCGCGTTCATCAACGCGCGGCCGCGGCCGCTCGCGCTGTATATCTTTACGAACGACCGCGCGGCGGAGCGGAGCGTGCTCGCGGGCGTGCGCTTTGGCGGCGGCTGCGTCAACGATACGGTCATCCACACCGCGACCTCGCACATGGGCTTCGGCGGGGTCGGGGAGAGCGGCATGGGCAGTTACCACGGCAGGCACAGCTTCGACACGTTCACGCACGATAAGAGCATCGTCAAAAAATACAACTGGATCGACCTGCCGTTGCGCTACCAACCGTACAGCGCCGTCAAGGAGCGGCTCGTCCGGCTGTTTTTGAGGTGACGAAGGCCGCGGCACGGAACATAGGCCGCTTGCGAAGGACCGAGGGCGGGGGCACGGCGCGTTTTTTGCAAAGTCCGTCGCGGAAATCCTTGCCGGATCGGCCGGCGTCCTGTAAAATCGGATTGAGGCCGCGCGGTGAAAAGCGAGTGCCTGGCGCAGGCTTTGAGGGAGGATTTCATGCGGTTTTTAGGGAACGTGCTCTGGTTCTTGCTCGGCGGGCTGCTGCTCGGTCTTTGCTGGGGCATCGCGGGGCTATTTTGGTGTGTCACCATCATCGGTATCCCGTGGGGCGTGCAGTGCTTCAAGTTCGCCAAGCTCGCGTTTTTCCCGTTCGGCAAGGAGATCATCGTCGGCACGGGCGCGGGTTCCATTCTGCTCAACGCCCTGTGGCTGCTCGTCAGCGGCGCGGAGCTTGCGGTGCTGGCGGGCACGATCGGGCTCGTGTTCAGCGCCACGATCGTCGGCATCCCGTTCGGGCTGCAGTGCTTCAAGCTCGCCGAGCTCGCGCTGCTGCCCTTCGGCGCGCAGGTGCGGCGCGCGGCGTAGCCCGCCGTCCGGCACCGGCGCCCGATTCGCCGCGCAGTGTCATTGCCATGCGCTAAAATGCAATAAAAGGACCACGCCCGAGGGTGTGGTCCTTCGCTATGCGTGCCGGTCCCATTCAGTTTATTCGTCTCCCCGCGCCGGATTCGCGCGGCGGCGCGGCGCCGAGGCAACCCAAAGGCTTACGAGCATGATTATAATCTGCGCGGCGCCCGATACGATAAACAGCGCCGCGATTCCGTAGACCTCGGCGATAGGGCCGGCGAACAGCAGCCCCACGGGCATGGCGAGGCACATGGCGCTGCCGATCAGCGAGAACACGCGCCCCAGCGACTCGGGCGGTATGGTCTGCTGCAGATAGGCCATGAGCGGCACATTGTACAGCGCCGCGCCCGCGCCCATCAGCGCGCAGAGCAAAGCGAACGCCCAGAAGGCCCAGTCAGCCCGCGGCAGCACGCCGGACAGCAGCGAAAACGCGCCGTAACCGATCAGCGCGGCGTGGACGACGAGGAACTTGCGGCGGATCTCGCCGCGCGCGCCGACGATCGCGCCGCATAGCATCATGCCGCCCGCGTAGAGAAACTCGACCACGCTCGCCTGCCAGGCCGTGCCGGAGAAGTGCACGCTGGTCATGAGCGGATACATCGTCGCAAGCGGCAGCACGAACACCATGCAGAGCGCCGCGGCCAGCAGCACGATCGACAGCTCGCGGTTTTTCAAAAGCGCCGCCGCGCCCTCCTTCATCTCGCGGAACAGGTGCGGTGTCTCGCGCCTCTCGCGCTTTGGGTCCGGGATCCGTACGGCCGCGACGGACAGGCAGGCGACGGCCGCGCCGAGAACGTCCGTGAGCATGATAACGGGCATGGGCAGCACCGCGTACAGCGCCGCGCCGATCACCGGTCCCAGCATGAACGCGCCCGACTGGATCGTCTGGCTCCAGCCGTTTGCGCGGACGAGCTGCTCCGTCGGCACGAGCATGGGCATTGCGGCCTGCATCGCCGGCGTGTGGAACACGTTGCCGAGCGCGCGGATGCCGAGCACCACGCAGGCCGCCCAGTACGGCGGCGCGCTTCCGAACAGGAACAGCAGCGCGAACACGCCCGCGGCGAGCGCGATGAACGCGTCCGCGCCGATGATGACGGCCTTGCGCTTCCAGCGGTCGATCCATACGCCCGCGAACGGGCCGACGAACAGCTGCGGCAAAAACGCGAGCAGGCCCGCGAGCGAGAGCATCAGCGCGGACGAGGTTTCGCTGGCGATCCACCAGATCAGCGAGAATTGTACGGCGGAGCTGCCGACGAGGGAGACGGCCTGCCCGGCCGCGATGGTGAAGAAATTCCGTTTCCAATGGCCGTAGTCCGGCGCATAGGCTGAAGGATTTTGTTGCATCGGCAGAATCCTTTCTTTCGGCATGCAAAGTGCCCCCGCGCGCGGCGGGGCGGCTGACGGGGAACGCTTTGCTACCGCAGGCGAACGGGATACATGGAAAGGACCGGCCCCCTTGCCGCGCGCAGCCGCTTGAGCGGATATTGGGAGCACGACTCTACTATACCATAAAACGAAAGAATCCCCGCTTACCGCAGGGATTCTCTTTTTGCCTGCATCATGGCGCGCAAGCTTGCTCTTGACCGGAATGTGTTGGGGGAAAAGATGCGGGGCCTGCCGGTTTGCATGTTCGTGGCCCGCAAGGATACAGGGCTTTGCGGGGAAAGGCCCCGGCTCCGCGCCTTTTTTGGATGCTTTCACAATGACGGCAGCATGTCCGCGGCTGCTTGACGCCTCCGATTCGGCCCAAAAGCTTTCCGACGGGCGGTCAACCGCCCGGTAAGCCACCCTGCGTGATTCCTACCCCTGTTTTGCGTAATCAAAAAAGCCTCTGCCGGCCTTCCGGCCCAGCCGCTCGCCCCGCACCATCCTACGAAGCAGTGGGCAGGGGCGGTACTTGTCCTCTCCGGTCTCCTGCTGAAGCGTTTCCATGATGGCCAGCACCACGTCGTTGCCAATGAGATCCGCCAGCGCCAGAGGGCCGAGGGGATGGTTGGCCCCCAGCCGCATGGCCAAGTCGATGTGCTCCGCGGAGGCGACGCCCTCCGCCAGCAAAAAAACCGCCTCATTGATCATGGGGATCAGCAGCCGATTGACCACGAAGCCCGGCGCCTCCTTGACCAGGACCGGCGTCTTTCCGAGCTGCTGGGCCAGAGCGCGGACCGTTTCCACAAGCTCCGGCGGGGTTATAAGCCCCGCCACCACCTCCACCAGCCCCATCACGGGGGCCGGATTGAAGAAGTGCATCCCGACGACCGGACGGCCCGCCGCCGCGGACAAAGCGGTGACGGAGAGAGAGGATGTGTTGGTGGCAAAAATGGTATCCTCGCCGCAGAGCTTCGCAAGCTCCGTAAAGAGCGCCAGCTTGACCCCTGCGTCCTCCTTTACCGCTTCCAGTACGAGCTCGCAGCCCGCGGCGGCTTCCACTCCGCCCACGCTGAGGGAGGAGAGGGTTTTGCCGCAATCCTCCGGCGTCAGTTTCCCTTTGGAGACGAGCTTTTGCAGGCTGTTTTCGATACTGGCCCGGCCCTTTTCCGCAAGGGCCTCGCTGACGTCGCACAGCACGACCTCATGCCCGGCGGCAGCGAAAACCTGGGCGATACCCGCTCCCATGATTCCCGTGCCGATCACGCAGATTTTCATATTTTGTCCTCCTATAACGCAATCGCGCCGTCCACGCTGAGGACAGCCCCGTTGACATAGGACGCCTCGTCGGAGGCCAGGAAGAGATAAGCGTTCGCAACCTCGTCCACCGTTCCCAACCGCTTCATGGGGGTCTTCTCGCATATTTTCTCCAGCACGTCCTCCGGCATCTTCTGCACCATATCGGTGAGGATGAAGCCGGGGGCCACTGCGTTGACGCAGATGTTTTTGCGGCCCAGCTCCTTGGCCCATGTTTTGGTCATGCCAATCAGCCCCGCTTTGGCGGCGGCGTAGTTGGACTGCCCGAAATTGCCGTAGAGCCCTACCACCGAGGCGGCGTTGACGATCCGTCCGCCTCCGCGGGCGATCATATGGGGCACGGCGGCCCTGGTGCAGAGAAACACGCCCTTGAGGTTGACCGAGAGCACCCGGTCGAACTGCTCCGCGCTCATCTTGAGAAGCTGCGCGTCCAGGGTGATGCCCGCGTTGTTGATGAGGATGTCGAGCCCGCCAAATCGCTCCGCCGCCGCGGCGGTCATGGCGTTCACCGCCCGCTCGTCGGCAACGTCGCAGGGCAGGGCCAGCGTCTCTCCCAGCAAGGAAAGTTCTCCGGCGGCCATTTCCAGCCTGGGGCCCGCAAGGTCGCAAACCACGACCTTCGCTCCCTCCTCCAGAAAGCGCTTCGCCGTGGCGTAGCCGATCCCGTTGGCGCCGCCGGTGATGATCGCGATCTTGTCCCGCAGCCTCATATTAAACCCCTTCGGCTTTCCTTTCCACGATTGCGCAGATACCCATGCCGCCGCCGATGCACAGCGCGGCGGCGCCCCGGGCAGCATCCCGCCGGACCATCTCATGAATCAGCGTCACAAGGATGCGCGCGCCGGAGGCCCCGATGGGATGGCCCAGGGCGATGGCGCCGCCATTGACGTTGGTATGCTCTGGGTCAAGCCCCAGCTCCCGCTGTACCGCCAGCGACTGCGCTGCAAAGGCTTCGTTGGCCTCCACCAGGTCCAGGTCCGCCATGGTCATATTTGCCTTCTTCAGCGCCTTTTTCATCGCAGGCACGGGGCCGATGCCCATAAACTTCGAATCCACGCCGGCCTCCGCCCACGAGACGAGCCTCGCCAGCGGCTTTACGCCCAGCTCCCTGGCTTTTTCCGCGCTCATCAGTATGAGCGCAGCCGCGCCGTCGTTGATCCCGGAGGCGTTGCCCGCCGTTACCGTCCCGTCCTTTTTGAATGCGGGACGCAGTTTGGCCAGTTGATCGGCGGCGGTGTCCGGACGGGGATGCTCGTCCCGGCTGACGACCGTCACGCCGCCCTTGCGGTCGGTGACGCGTATCGGCTCGATCTCCACCTCAAAACGGCCCGCCGCCATGGCCTCGCCGGCTCTGCGCTGGCTTTCTGCGGCAAAGGCGTCCTGCTCCTCCCTTGTGATGCCGTACCGTTCGGCCAGATTCTCCGCCGTCAGCCCCATATGGATGTTGTGGAACGCGTCCGTCAGCCCGTCCGCCACCACCGCGTCCAGCAGCGTCACGTCTCCCAGCCGGCTGCCCGCCCGCAGGGCCTTGCAGTAATAAGGCGCGTTCGACATACTCTCCGTGCCGCCCGCAGCCACGATCTCCCTGTCGCCGCAGAGGATGCTCTGGGCAGCCTGAACCACCGCCTTGAGCCCAGAGCCGCAGACCATGTTGACGGTGACGGCGGTCGATTCCACCGGGATACCGGCCCCTATCGCGGATTGTCTCGCCACGTTCTGACCCGCGCCCCCCTGAAGCGCGCAGCCCATCAGCACCTCCTCCACCTGCTCCGGCCGCACGCCTGCGCGCCGGATAGCGCCCGCCACAGCCGCCGCTCCCAATTGCCCTGGCGCAAGGCCGGACAACCCGCCCATCAACGCGCCGATGGGGGTGCGGCAGGCGGATGCAATGACAACCTCTCTTCTCATGTTCGTTTCTCCTTATTCTTGGAAGATCCATGCGTCCATCCGCCTCGGCTCATGGACAATGGGCATAAACTCCATCTGCGCCAGCACGTCCCGCTCTACATCCACGCCGGGAGCCACCTCGATAAGCTCCAATCCCTCGGGAGTGAGGGAAAAGACTGCCCGTTCGGTGATGTAGAGCACCCGCTGCGCCATCTCCACGGCGTATTCCCCCGAAAAGGTGATCTGTTCCACCTCCCGGACGAGCTTTCTCATGCTTCCCTCCGAAAGGATGCGCAGGGTCCCGTCCTCCGCCGCAATCTGCAGGCCTTTCGCCGTAAAGGTTCCGCAAAACACTACCTTTTTGGCATTCTGCGTGATGTCAATGAATCCTCCCACACCGGGAATGCGGGGCCCAAACCGGCTGACGTTGATGTTCCCGGCCGCATCCGCTTGGGCAAGCCCCAGGAACGCGAGGTCCAGCCCGCCGCCGTGATAGCTGTCGAACTGGTTGGCCTGATCGATAATGGCCTGGGGATTGACGGAGCAGCCAAAATTTAGCCCGCTCTGGGGCACGCCGCCGATGGTCCCCGACTCCACCGTCAATATGAACCGGTCGGAAAGTCCCATCTCGTTGGCCACCGAGCCGATCCCTTCCGGCATGCCGATCCCCAGGTTTACGATATCGCCCTCGCCGATCTCCATGGCTGCGCGGCGGCAAATGATCTTCCGTTCGTCCAGCTTCATCGCGGGCAGGGAGCGCAGAGGCACCGAGATCTGCCCTGTGAAAGCCGGATTGCAGCGGGTGCTGAAGGTCTGCATGTGGTTTTCTTCGCAGGTGGCCACCACCACGGCGTCCACGTAGATTCCGGGGATCTTCACCAGCCTCGGGTCCAGGGTTCCGGCCTTGACCACCCGCTCCACCTGCACGATCACCTTGCCGCCGCAGTTGCGTACCGCCTGCGCCGCCGACAGCACGGATACGGTCAGCCCTTCGTTCTGCATGGTGACGTTGCCGTTCTCGTCGGCGTAGGTGCCCCGCAGCAGGGCCACATGGATGGGGAAGGTCTCGTAGAAGAGGTATTCCCGGCCGTCGATCTCCATGACCCGCACGATGTCCTTCTTCGTCCGCTCGTTAAGCCGGCCGCCGCCCCGGCGGGGGTCGACGAATGTCTTAAGCCCCACGTGAGTCAGCGTTCCCGGCCGGCCCGCCGCGATGTCCCGCAGCATATGGCACAGCACGCCCTGGGGCAGGTTATAGGCCTCCACCTTGTTCTCCGCCGCGAGCTTCTGCACCCTGGGCACCAGGTTCCAGTGGCCGCCGATCACCTTTCCCAATAGACCCTCGTGGCCCAAGTGGTTGAGCCCTCTTGCGCTGCCGTCCCCCTGTCCGGCACAATACACCAGCGTCAGATTCTTTGGTTCACCGGTGTCCAGATAGCGCTGCTCCAGACCGATGGCCAGTTCCTCCGCAAAGCAGGAGCCGATGAAGCCGTCGGTCATGATCGTGTCGCCGTCCCGGATCAGCTCCGCCGCCTGCCGGGCCGTCATAAGGTTGAACGGCATACAAACACCTCCGCGAATTACTCTCAATTTGAGTATAACTTGGATTCGCGGGGATGTATAATCGCATTATTTCATTATTATTATGCAGATACGGAATAATTCTGAAGGGTCAATGGCCGCTATTCCCGGATATTCTCCTTGGCATACAGGATGAAGCGCTTCGCCGCCTCCCGCTGCTGGCCGTCATTCTTTTGTATGGCTACCACGCGCCAGGCATGGGGAGGGTCCAGCCGGACAAGGCGGATATCCTCCCGGCGGCTGTTCTGAAAGATGGGACGGGGAAGGATCGTGACCCCCAGATTATGGGCCGCCAGCTCGGTGAGATAGTCCCATTGGCCGCTTTCCGCCCAGACGTAGGGTTCGAAGCCCGCCTCGCGGCAGTTGGCGGTGATCTGGTGGCGCAGGATGTACTCTTCGTTGAAAAGCACCAGCTTCTCGTTTTTCAGCTCCGCATAGGACGCGGATTCCCGCCCCGCCAGGGGATGGCAGGCAGCCACAACCAGCACCACTTCATCGTCGAAAAGGGGGGTCACCTCGAAACGGCCGTCGTAGACCGGCAGGATGACGATGCCCACCTCCAGCAGCTCCTGGTCCACCGCGTCCTGGATACTCTTTGCGCCCTTCTCGGTCACGCTGACCTCGATGCCGGGATAGAGCTCCCGGAAGCCCGCGATAATGGGGGCAAAAAAGCGGGTGCAGATGAGGGGCGGGATGCCCACGGTGACCCGGCCCATGCAGGCGCCCGGGGGCCCCCACAGCTCCGCGAGAATCCCCTCGTACTCGGCGATGATCCGCTGCGCACTCTCGAAGAGCCGCCGGCCCGCATGGGTCAGCACCGGCTTTTTCAGTTTTGGCTCAAACAACGGCGTGCCGATCTCCTCCGCCAACCTGCGGGCGGCCTTGCTCAGGGACGACTGGGACACGAACAGCTTCTTTGCCGCCTGGGTGTAGCTGCCCAGCCTGGCAATCTCCACAAAATAGGTGAGCTGCCGGATCTCCATGGGTGCTGTCTCCTTCCATCGTGGCCCGCCGCGCCCGTAACGATTGCTTCCTCCCGGCCTTTCAGGGCTTTTGTCCGTCGCCGCCCGAACGCTGCAAAGCGCCGAAGACGGACTCCTTAAAGCCCCCGCTTCTCCCGGCCAAGCTGTTTCGGCGGCCTCTTGATATGCGGCCGGGGGTTTATTTGGTTTTGTCGGTTCTTGCTCCCCAGAACGTACAAAGTGAAAAGAAAACCCGGCAAACGTAGTGTTTACCGGGGAATGGTGGAGCATGGGGGATTCGAACCCCCGACCTCAACATTGCGAACGTTGCGCGCTACCAACTGTGCTAATGCCCCAAGCCGCTCAATTATGATACAACAACATCTTTGAAAAAGCAAGATCAAAATTACATTTTTCACGCGCCATTTTGCGCCTTAGCGCGGCCGGACGCGGACCTCGCCGGCGTGCAGACGCCGGACCTTTCCGCCGTCCGTTTGCACGATCAGGCACGCGTCGTCGTCGATACCGAGCGCCAGCGCGGGATAGACGGAATCGGCGCAAACGACATCTACCCGCTCGCCGAGCACGAAGCAGCGCCGCCGGTACTCGGCAAGGAACGCACGGTCCGGCAGCGCGGCGTACAGGGACAAAAGCTCGGAAAGGAACGCGCCGGCGAGCGTTTCGCGCGCTCGCGGCGGCGCTTCTCCCGCGCCGAACAGCGAGCCCGCCACTTTGGCAAGCTCGGGTGGGAAACCGCCCTCCGGATCGCGGACGTTGAAACCCGCGCCGAGCACGACATAGGACGGTGCGGCCGTGTCCGCGCTTCCGGTTACGGTCTCCGCGAGGATTCCGGCGACCTTTTTGCCGCCGACGAATATGTCGTTGATCCACTTGATGCCCGCTTCTTTTTCGCAGAGTTCCTCCGCGGCGCGGGCCGCGGCGACGCCCGCGGCGGCGGTCAGCAGCGCGGCCTCGGCGGCGACGCGCGGGTGCAGCAGCACGCTGACGTACACGCCTGTGTCCGCGGGGGAGTGGAACGGGCGCCCCATGCGGCCGCGCCCGGCCGTCTGCGCGCACGCAATCAGCGCGCAGTCCCGCGTCGCCCCGGCCTGCGCGCGCGCCTTCAGCAGCGTATTGGTCGACGGCACTTCGAGCGCCGTCTCAATCTCGAGCGTCCGGAACGGTTCCGGCAGCCGCGCCTGGATAGCGGCCGTATCGAGCACGTCGATGGGAATCACCTCAAATTCGATCAAACGCGCATGCGGCGCACTTTCTTTTCCGCGCCGCGGCGGATATAATAATAAAGAGGTTACGCGGCGGGCCCGCGAATCATCGTTTTTGGAGGAACTGGAGCATGCACTATCGTATCTTCGGCGGGAATCTGCCGGCTGTCACGCTGGCGCTAAACGCCGGCGAGAGCATCTATACGCAGTCCGGCGGCATGGTCTGGATGACGGACGGCTTTAATATGGACACGAACCTCAAGGGCGGCCTGATGAAGGGCCTCGGCCGCATGCTGACCGGCGAGTCGCCGTTCCTTGTGACATATACGTCCGCGCGCGCGGATGCGGAGATCACGCTCGCATCGACGTTCCCGGGCAGCATCCTCGCCTTCGAGCTGGACGGCGCAAAGGAGCTGATCTGCCAGCGCAGCGCGTTCCTATGCGCGACGTCGGGCGTCACATTATCCGTCGCGGTCCCCAGGGCGAAGGCGGGTTTCTTCGGCGGCGAAGGGTTCTTTTTGCAGCGCGCCGCGGGCCGCGGCACCGTGTTCCTCGAGGTGGACGGCACCGCGGTGGAGCGGGAGCTGGGAAATGGGGAGACGGTCCGCGTTTCCACGGGCAACATCGCAGCCTACGAGGGTACGGCCGCCTATTCCGCGGAGATGGTCCGCGGCTTCCAGAACGTGGTGTTCGGCGGGCAGGGGCTGTTTCTGTCCACGCTGACGGGGCCCGGCCGCATCTATCTGCAGACGATCAACATGCACGGCTTCGTCGGCAAAATCCTGCCGTACCTGCCGGTGCAAAAGGATTCTTAAGGCGGGATGTTACTCCATGTCGCTCCAGTATGCCGCGCCGATGATGCCCGCGTCGTTGCCGAGCGTGGCCGCGATGACGGGCGGCGCGCCGATGTGCTTGTAGGAGAGCACATAGTCCGGCAGCTTCTCGTTGATCGGCCGCAGCAGGTATTCGCCCTCGTTTGAGATGCCGCCGCCGATGAGCACGATGTCCGGGCGGAAGATGTTGATGAAGCCGCCGATGCCGTGCGCGACATAGTCGATGTACGTGTCCACAACCTGCCGCGCCGTTTCGTCGCCCTGCCTGGCGCAGTCGAACGCCGTGCGGCCGGTGACGCGGCCGTTCTTTGCTTCCGTATACCCGATCATCAGCGACTCGGGATGCTCCGCCATGGCCGCCTTGGTCTGGCGGATGAGCGCCGAGACGGACGCGTACGCCTCGAAGCAGCCGTACATGCCGCAGGTGCAGGCCTCGCCCCCGATTCGAAACGGCGTATGCCCAAGCTCCGCGCCCATCGAGTCCGCGCCGGCGAACAGCTTCCGGTTGAGGATGACGCCGCCGCCGACGCCGGTGCCGAGCGTGAGCAGCACCACGTTGTCGTATTTCTTGGCGGCGCCTGCGATCGCCTCGCCGATGATCGCGCAGTTGGCGTCGTTGCCGACGCTGATCGGGCGCGGGATGTGCTTTTTCAGTTCGTCGAACAGCGGCACGTTGACCCAGCCCGTGTTGTTGGAAAACACAAGGCGCTTGGTGACGGGATGCACGTAGCTCGGCGTGCCGATGCCGATGCACTCGATCTCGTCGAACGGAATGCCCGCCTTGCCGGCGACGTCGTAGGCAAGCCTTGCCATGTCCGCGACGACCTTTTCAAAGTCGTGGTCCGGGCGCGTGGGAACGCTGCCCTTGCATATGATCTCAAAGCTGTCGCTTACGACCCCGGCTTTGATGTCCGTGCCGCCGAAATCAATCCCAAGCCGGTACCCCATGGTCCTGCCCTCCCCAATTCTGTGATATATGATAGCTATTATATCGCATCGCCCGGGCAAGCACAAGAAAGCGGCGGCCCGCTTTTGCCGGAAGCCGCCGCGCGTGATTCCTTCTATTTGCCGATCCTGAGCGGGCCGGAGCGCGTCCTCGACTCCAGGTATGCGCCGCGCTGGGACTTGATGTCGCTTGTCGAGATCACGGCGCCGGGGCAGTTGTCCTGGATGAACGCGATCGCCTCGGACGAGCGGTTGCGCTTCATGGTCATCATCAGCATGTAGTGGTCCTCGTTGCGGCCGTGCACGTCGAGCGAGGTGACGCCAAACCCGCGCGCGCGCAGCGCCTCGGAGATGATCTTGGCATGCTGTTCGTCGGGGATGATGACCTGCACGGAGCTGAGCCCGAACGCGAGCCACTCGTCCAGCCAGGAGCCGATGTAGTTGCCGAGCGCGAACGCCGCGGCGTACACGACGCCCTTGAAGAAGTCCTGCTGGAAGCCGACGAGCACGGAGGCTGCGATGATGAGCCACAGCATGATCTCGACAAACGCGATCAGCGCGCCGATCGTGCGCACGCCGCGGTTGATCAGCACGATGCGCAATGTACCAAGCGAGACCTCCGCGACCTTGCCAAAAAGTATGAACAGATACACCCAGACGCTCGTGCCCATGGCAAAAGTCGAGACTGCCTGCATGAATTCGGTCATTGCATTTCCTCCTTAAAAATTGGCGCAATGCGCGCATTATACCCGATCCCCCGCGGGATGTAAAGCCTTTTTCTGCCAGAGCCCGGCTCCGTTTGCACGAAGTTCACGGATCGGATACAATCATATGCAAAGGGAGGACCGGATATGGACGCTGGGATATCCTGGAACCCGTGGCACGGCTGCCATAAGCTGTCCGCCGGCTGCGCGAACTGCTATGTCTACCGCACGGACGCGCGGTACGGCGCGGACGCGTCCGTCGTGCGCCGGACGAATGACTTTTTGCTGCCGGTCGCGCACGCGCGCGGCGGCGGGTACCGGTATCCATCCGGCACGTTCTTTTGGACGTGCTTCACGTCCGATTTCCTCGTACCCGACGCGGACGCGTGGCGCGGGGAGGCTTGGCGCGTCATGCGCGTGCGCTCCGACTGCACGTTTTTCTTTATTACCAAGCGCATCCTGCGGTTTTCGGAATGCCTGCCGCACGACTGGGGCGCGGGGTATCCGAACGTGCGCGTCAGCTGCACGGTGGAGAATCAGGCCATGGCCTCCGAGCGGCTGCCGGTGTTACTGGCCGCGCCGGTCGCCTATAAATCGATCGTGTGCGAGCCGCTGCTCTCGGCGATCGACCTCTCCCCGTATTTGAACGCCGATATTCGCCAGGTTGTCGCCGGCGGAGAATCGGGTGAGAACGCGCGCGTCTGCCGCTACGAATGGGTGCTGGCCCTGCGCGAGCAGTGCCGAAGCGCAGGCGTACCGTTTCACTTTAAGCAGACGGGCGCGAACTTTGAAAAGGACGGCCGCGTGTACCGCATCCCGCGCAAGCTCCAGCACGTGCAGGCGCGCAGGGCGGGCATCGACTACGCGGGCGGCTAGAACGAGGCCGGGCGGGCCTTGCCGCTGAGGGTTTCGACCGTCACCGCGAACACCTCGACGCATTGCGTCATGTCCTCCGCAAACGCGTATGCGTTCCCCGCTCTCCGGCACGCGCAGTCGCGCAGGACGGGCATAGACTACGCGGGCGGCTAGGATGAGGCCGGGCGGGCCTTGCCGCTGAGCTTTTCGACCGTCACCGCGAACACCTCGACGCTTTGCGTCATGTCCTCCGTGAACGCGTATAGCTTGCCCGTCTGGTGCAGCATGATGCGGGTCAGCGCGGCCGCTTTCTCCGCGGCGTCCGGCAAAAAGCGCGCCGTGCCCTCGCCGATCACGCTCTCGTATGAGAAGCCGTATTCGCACGGGCTGTCCGCCCCGACGAGGCCCAGCTCGCGGTCGATTTCGACGCAGACGGCGCCGCCGCGGCGCAAAAGGTCGATCTTCCTGCCCTCGCGCGCGCTGTGGAAATAGAAGACGGGCGCGCCGCCGTTCCAGTCGTACCCGAAGTTGAGCGGTACGACGTAGGGGACACCGTCGTCGACGAGGCCAAGCCGGCAGACGCGGCTTTCGTCGAGTATCCGCCGGATGGCGGCGGGGTCGGTCAGTTCGCGGTCCTTTCTGCGCACGCGCGGTTCCTCCCTGTTTACCGAAACATTCCGTTCCCTATGACAATACCACAGCCGCGCAAAATAGCAAGCGCGGCGGCCGCAAATCGAAAAATGCGCGCAGGTTTGCCATAAAAACCGGATGCTTTGCGGTTTTCGGCCCGCGATTGTGATTCCGGCGGCGTACTCTGCCGCGCGTGTTTTTGCGCGGCGGACGCTTTGCGGACCCTTTACTTGAGTACGCTTGTTTTCTATAATGAAGCGGAGGGGGATTGCAACATGAAGACCATCGGCATTCTGGGCGGCATGGGACCGGAGGCGTCGGCCGACCTGTTTTTGAAGATCCTCGACGAGACGGCGGCTGCCTGCGACCAGGAGCACATCCCGATGCTGCTCGACAGCAATACGCGCATCTCCGACCGCACCGCGGCCATCCTTGCCGGCGGCCCCGACCCGCGGCCGGAATTGATTCGCTCAGCCAAACGGCTCGAGCGCGCGGGCGCGGAGCTGCTCGTCATGGCCTGCAACACCGCGCATTATTTCTATGACGACATCGTGCGCGAGGTGTCGGTCCCGTTTTTGCACATGCCGCGCGAAACGGCAAAGCATGCCGCAAAGCAAGGGTACCGCGCCGTGGCGCTGCTTGCCACGAGCGGCACGGTCAAAACCGGCGTATACGCGGACGCGTTTGCCGAAAAAGCGCCGGGGGTCCGGCTGCTGCTGCCGGACGAGGCGGGGCAGGACGAGGTCATGAAGCTGATCTACGACGGCGTCAAGAAAGGGCGGCGCGATTATCCGACGGACGGCGTCCGCACGGTCATTGCCGGCCTGACCGCGCGCGGCGCCGGGAGCTTCGTGCTCGGCTGCACGGAGCTGCCGCTCGCGTTCCAGTACGGCAATATCGACGTACCCGCCATCGACCCGACGCGCGTGCTCGCGCGCGCGGCCGTGCTCGCGGCCGGCGCGAAGCTCAAGCGCCCCGATTCGGACGCGTAAGGAGGCTGCGATGCTGGGGATTCACATTCAGGGCAGGCTCGGGAACCAGATGTTTCAATACGCCGCCATGCGCGGCATCCAGGCGCGGCTGTACCCGGACGAGGGGATCGCGCTTGCGTTCGGCCGCGAGGGGAATCAGTTGCAGGACTTGAACGTGCGCGCGTTTGACACGGACGTGCCGCGGCCGACGCTCGTTCAGCGGTTTGTCGCGGGCTGCGCGGGGCTTTTAATCAAAAGCCGCTGGAAAAGCGAGCGGATTCAGCACCAGCGCGCGGTGCAGCACGATGTGGAAACGAGGCTGCAGCCATTGCTGAATTTCTTCGGACTATATCAAATGCAGGACGGATACTATGCGTTCCACCGAAGCCGCGCAAAGAACAAACTGGTGTCCGGGTACCTGGAGTCCGAACGGTATTTTGCGCATATCGCGGGCGAGATTAAGCGGGAGTTTATGCCCGTCCATCCGCCGCGGTCCGAAAATGCGGCGCTGTACGAGCGCATGGCCGAAACCGAATCGGTCTGCGTCTCCGTGCGCCGCGGCGATTTTTTGGACGAGTCGATCAAGAACTACGCGAACGTCTGCGGCCCGGATTATTTTGCGCGCGCGCTTGCCCGTATGCGCGAGCTTGTGCCGAACGCGGTGTGGTTCGTGTTCTCCGACGACATCGAATGGGTCAAGGCCAACATGGCGTTTCCGGGCGAGGCGTACTTCGAGCGTGGCGACGATCCATCGTGGGAGACGTTGCGGCTTATGTCGAGTTGTAAGCATTTCGTCATTTCCAATAGTACGCTCGCCTGGTGGGCACAGTACTTAGGCAGCTGCCCCGGCAGGGTCGTGCTCGCGCCGTCGCGCTGGCGCATCGATTCCGAGCGGCCGGACATCTATCAGGAGAATTGGATTTTGATCGAGGCGTAGAGGGGTGGGGAAGCGTGAGGCGAAGGCTGCGAGGGCTCTGCCCTCGCGCACCTGCTTCTTTTCTTGAAGAAAAGAAACAAAAGACAGGAAAGGCAACCTGGCAACGATAGCTTTTCGGAAAGGGATTCCAAAGGGGGCCGAGGCCGAGCGCCGCCTTTGGCGGAGGTTCGGAGGCGGAGCCTCCAAAATAAGGCCGCCCGCAGTTTCCTGCGGGCGGCCTTATTCTATCCGTCGTCACCTATTCTGCGCTCAATCCATCGCGACGCCCTTGCAGGCCATCATGATTTTCTCGAACGTGATCGGCATCTTGTGGAGGTTGAGGCTCGTGCCGATCGCATCGCTGAGCGCGTTGACGAGCGCGGGCGCGATCGAGTTGTCGGACGGCTCGCCGACGCCCTTGGCGCCGTACGGTCCGAGGCCGCCGCCGGACTCGAGCATGATCGTCTCCACGTCCGGCACGTCGACCGAGGTGGGGATGAAGTACGTCGAGAAGCTGTTGGCCTTCGTGATGCCCTTGCGCCACTGCAGGTCCTCGTGCGTGGGCCACAGCACGTTGTAGATGCAGCCGCCCTCGACCTGGCCCTCGCAGGAGTTAGAGTTGATCATCTTGCCGGCGTCGATGCCCGCGATCAGCCGCAAAATCTCGAACACGCCGGTCTCCTCGTCGACCGCGACCTCCACGCCGTGGCAGGTGTAGGTAAGGTCGGGGTTGACCTGGCCCTTGATGTCGGCAAGGTTCGGCACCTCGGTGAACGGCGCGTTGAACTGCGAGATCAGCTCGAGCTCGCCGCCGTCGTTGGACAGGTGGCCGACGACCTTGACGAACGGGATGTTGATCGCGGGGTTGTTCACAAGATAGACCTTGTGATCGCCGAGCGCGAGGTTCGAGACGGGGTAGCCGAGCAGCTCGGACGCCTTGGCCAGCACCCTCGACTTCAGCTCGCCGACGCACTTGAGCGTCGCGTTGCCGGACATGTAGAGCTGGCGCGTGGCCGTCGTCGTACCGCAGAGCGGCGTTAAATGCGTGTCCATGATGAACGGCTGCACGTCGGTGATCTCGAGACCGAGCTCCTCGGCGACAATCTGTGCGAGCACGCTCGCCTGGCCGCCGCCAAGGTCCGGCACGCCGGCACGCAGCGTCACGCTGCCGTCGAGCTCGAGGCGGATGGACACGCGCGAGGAGTCGTGCAAGAACGTCATGCGTCCGTAGGTCATGTGGCCGATGGCGAGGCCCCGGCCAACCCTGCGTCCGTCGGGCAGGCGGTCCGGCTTGGGCGCGGCGTTGAGGCTTTTATCGACCTTCTCGATCAGCTCCTCGAGCGCGATGTGGCCCTGCGGGATGAAGCCGGTCGGGAGCTTGTCGCCGTTGTGCATGATGTTGCGGCGGCGGATCTCGACGGGCGAGATGCCGAGCTTCTCGGCGAGGAGGTCCATCTGGCGCTCGTAGCCGAAGTTGACCTGCGGGCCGCCGAAACCGCGGTTCGCGCTCGAGAACGTGTTGTTCGTGGCGGCGGACACCGACTCGATGTGCACGTTCGGAATCACGTACGGGCCGGCGGCCGCGTGCGTCGAGTACATCTGCACCCACGGGGTCAGGTACGTGTAGCTGCCGCTGTCCATGACGATGGAGACCTCCTGCGCCAGGATCTTGCCGTCCTTGGTCGCGCCGGTCTTGTAGTGGATGTATTCGGGATGCCGTTTGGCGTGCGTCTCCAGGGACTCCTCGCGGCTCCAGACCATTTTGACCGGGCGTCGCGTCGCGGTGACGAGAAGCGCCAGGTACGTTTCGACCGTGATGTCCTCCTTGCCGCCGAAGCCGCCGCCCATCGGCACAGACATGTTGCGCACCTTCGTGTGCGGCAGGCCCATGATCTTGGCGATCGTGCGGTAGTGCTCGAGCACCTGCACGCCGACGCGCAGCGTGATGACTCCGTTCTCGTCGAGCCAGCCCATGCCGCCCTCGGTCTCGAGGTAGGCGTGCTCGTGCGGCGTGGTCTGGTAGTCGTTCTCAACGATCACGTCGCATTTTTCCCAGGCGGTGGCAATCTCGCCGTCGTTGATCTGCGTGCGCATGATGACGTTGTCCTTGTCCTCGCTGGACACGACGTACGCGCCCTCCTTGAGCGAGTCGCGCGGGTCGAACACGCCGGGGGTGACCTCGTAGTCGACCTCGATGAGCTTGAGCGCCTCCTCGGCGATCTCCTCGGTCTCGGCCGCGACGAGCGCGATGGGCTCGCTCTTGCTGCGGATCTTGCCGGTGGCCAGCACCTTGTACAATCCCTCGAAGCCGCCGCCGACGTCGCGCATCTGGCCGAACTTCGTGATGTCCACGTTATGCGGCACGTCCTCCGCGGTCAGCACCGCGCGCACGCCGGGCAGGGCCTTGGCCTTGCTCGTGTCGATGCCCTTGAGGATGGCCGCGGGATACTTGCTCCTAAGCACCTTGCCGTACAGCATGTTCGGCATGGCCCAGTCGTCGCTGTACAGCTGTTCGCCGCGCGCCTTGGCGATGGCGTCGTGGCGCGGAACGGCGTTTCCGACGAGCTTTAAGTTGTGCTTCATGCCAGCACCCCCTCTTCGATCTCTTTTGCAACCTTGTAGATTGCGTCGACGATTTTGACATAGCCCGTGCAGCGGCACAGGTTGCCGGAGATCGCCACCTTGATGGCCGCGCGGTCGGCCTTGCCGCCGTGCGTTAAATACTCCGTACCGGCGATGATCATGCCGGGCGTGCAGAAGCCGCACTGGACGCTGCCGCACTCGACGAACGCGTCCTGGAGCCTGCGCACGAGCTTGTCGTGGTAGCCCAGGCCCTTGCACGTCCAGATCTCGTGGCCGTTGCACGCGGCCGCGAGGGTGATGCAGCTTTTTGTCGCGACGCCGTCGATCAGCACGGAGCAGGTGCCGCAGTCGCCCTCTTCGCAGCCGCACTTGACGTCGTAGACGAAGTGGTCGCGCAGCACGCGCAGCAGGCTCTGGTGCGCCTCGATCTCCCAGCTGACGGGCTCGCCGTTGACCTTGCAGGAAAACAGAATCTTTTCACTCATGCTTAGGACCTCCTCACATGCATTCGCCGGTCGCGGCGAGCATCATGCAGCGCTTGACGAGCACGGGCACGACCGCGCGGCGGTAGCTCGCGGTCGAGCGCACGGACGGGTCGCGCGGGCTCATATCCTTCTGAATCTCGGTGGCAAGCAGCGCGAACGTCTCCGCGTCGAGCTTCTTGCCGATGACGGCCTTCTCGGCGTTGTAGGCGCGGTCGGTCGTGGCCGAGACCGCGCCGAGCGCGATGCGGCAGTCCTTGATCGTGTCGCCGGCCATCTCGACGTAGGCCGCCACGGTGGCGATGGCGATCGACATGGACTTGCGCGCGCCGAGCTTGATGGCGCCGAGGTGCTTTGTAGCCTTAAACGTAAAGTGCGTCAGAATCTCGTTCGGCGCGATGCAGGTTTTGCCCGGGCCGGTGAAGATCTCGCTTAGCTTGATCTCGCGCTTGCCGTCCGCCTTGCTCTCCACGTGCGCGACGGCGTCGAGCACGAGCAGCGAGGGGATCGTGTCGCCGCCCGCGGTGG
>CAZKGE010000012.1:0-19815 GCA_964552065.1 uncultured Oscillospiraceae bacterium
ATCGCGGCAGAAGCGCCTGTAGTCGGCGCGGCCGCGGGCGGCGTGCTTCTTCTCCCTGGCCTCCTTCTCGGCGGTTAAGCGCTTCATGGCGTCGAGGTACTGGTAGTCGATGTGCTTTCTCGGGTCGTAGACCGCGTTGACGAGGTACAGAAACGGGATGGACAGTAGGTTCCCCGCGATCCAATATAAGCCCACGCCCGCGGGTACGACAAACGCGAAGTACGTCGAAAACGCGATGAGGAAGGCCGTCATGCCCCACTGCGAGAGCTTGTCCTGCTCGGCCTGCAGCACGTTGACGCGATTTTGGAAGGCGCAGAGCACGTACGCGGACAGCCCCGCAAGCAACGGCACGGCAAGCAGCGCGGACGGCTGCGATAACGACGGCGCGGCGGCGAGGTTCAAGCCGAGAAAGCGCATCGAGAGGCCGCGGATCGCGTCGAGGGCGGCGGGCGCGCCGTCGGCGGTATGCGCGGCGGCAAACGCGGCAAACGCTTGATTGTATGCGCCGGACTGTAAAAGTTCGAGCACCCGCAGCTGCGGCGCGGCGGCGAGCGCCTCGCCGGAGGCTTGCCGCGCGCAGTCCGTCAGCCCATCAATCAGCGGCGTACCAAGCCGCAGGACGTGGTCGAGCGGCCGGTAGACGACGTTGATGAGCCCGAGGATGAGGGGCAGCTGGAAGCACAGCGGCAAAAGCCCGGCGAGCGGGCGGTATTTCTCCTGTTTATACAGCGCGATCTGTTCGTCGAGAAAGCGGTCCTTGTCGTCCGCGTACTGAAAGCGCAGCGCGTCGAGCCGGGGCCGAAGGCGAAGCAGCCGGATGGAGTTGTCCTGCACGAGCAGCGACACCGGGAACAGGATGAGCTTCGTGCACAGCGTGAATAAAAGGATCGTGACGCCGTAGTCGCCGATCCATTCGTAGAGAACGCGCATCAGCGCCCCGAGCGGGACGGCGACAAAGTGGATGATCGCGGACAACACGGCCACCGCCTTACATCGACGCGTCCTCGTCGCGCGCCGCGGCGTCCGCCAGCCTCGCTTCCTCGCGCGCCTTGCGCTTGTTGCGGAAGAAGCGGCGGATGCGTTTCCAGTAGAAGCCGACGCCCGCGCCGAGAGCGATCGCCGCGCCCGCGACGATCTGGATCAGGTACGTCATGCTGGAAGGATCGATGTAGGCAAATGCGCTGCGCGAGAACAGGAGCGTGGCGCAGACGAAGAAATAGACAAAGGCGATTGCTTTTTTCATGGTTCGAAATCCCATCCCATCATATTCGACACAAGTATATGCATTTATTACCGGCTTGTCAAACGGCGCGATCCCCGCGGGGACCGCATAATTTCCGGTCTGGAAAAGTCCGGGCGCGAGTCGCCAACCGATCGATGAAATAAGCCCGAACGGCAGTTGGGGCGTATGGGGCCTATGATATACTTAGGGATAGATGAACGGGAATTTTTCGAGGTGATCATCATGCTCAGGGAATATAAACCGAGCGACTGCCCTTTCCTGTCGAAATTGTTTTATGATACCGTACATTCGGTGAATGCCGGAGATTACACGAATGAGCAGCTTAACGCATGGGCGACGGGAAGCGTTGATTTGGAAGAGTGGAATCGTTCCTTTTTAGAGCATGATACGCTCATTGCGGAAATAGACGGGGAAATCGTCGGTTTTGCGGACATGGATAAAACCGGCTACCTGGACAGGCTATATATTCATAAGGATTTCCGGAGCAAGGGCATCGCGGCCGCGCTGGTGAATGAATTGGAGAAACGCGCGCGAAACTCCGGCATAATCTGCTTTGCAACATACTCCTCAATTACTGCGAAGCCCTTTTTTGAGAAACAAGGTTATACAGTTGAACGAAAAAATAGAGTTGTCCGCAACGGCAGCACACTGATCAATTACAAGATGACAAAGTACTGCTAAATCCCAATTTATCATGCGGGCGCGCGGACACGGTTGCTTTTTATCCGCGCGTCCGGATATAATCAGGAAAATTGCGTAGACAGGGGAGGCCGCCATGTTTCGTACTTTTTCGGAATTAATCGAGGCCGCAAAAGCGCATCCGGCCGCGCGCGCGCTCGCCATCGCGGCGGCGGCGGATGCGGACGTGATCGCGGCGGCGCTTAGCGCGCACAGCGAGGGCGTGGCGGAGCCGGTGTTCGTTGGTCCGGCGGATGCCATCAAACGCCTGCTCGACGCGCAGGGCGCGGACCCCGCGCGCTTTCGCATCGTGGACGCCGCGGCTGCCGAGGACTGCGCGCTAAAGGCCGTGCAGCTCGTCGCGGCGGGCGAGGCGAACGCGCTGATGAAGGGATTGCTCGAGACGCGCGACTTTTTGCGGCCCGTCGTGCGCCGCGAGAACGGCCTCGCCGCGGGCGGGGTCATGTCGCACGTCATGCTGTTCAAGATTCCGAACTACCACAAGCTCATCGCCCTGTCCGACGGCGGCATGGTGCCGTACCCGACGCTTATGGAGAAGGCCGGGATCATCAAAAACGCGGCGGCGGCGCTGGCCGCAATCGGCTATGACGAGCCGAAGATTGCGCTGCTCTGCGCCATCGAAAAGGTAAACGAAAAGCTGCGCGAGACCGTCGAGGCGGCCGAGCTTGCCGAAAGGAACGCGCGCGGCGAGATTTCCGGCTGTGCCGTGATCGGCCCGATCTCGTACGACATCGCGATGAGCGCCGAGATTGCGCGTCATAAGGGGTATGCGTGCGCGTACTGCGGCGACTTCGACGCTTTGATCGTGCCGGACCTGGTCTCGGGCAACATCCTCGGCAAATGCCTGATCGTGTCGGCGGGCGCGTCGCTCGCCGGCATCGTCGTCGGCGCGAAGGCGCCGATCGTGCTGCCCTCGCGCGGGTCGAGCGCGGAGGAGAAGTTCCAGTCCATCGCGCTGGCGGCGCTCGCCGCGGCGGGCGGGAGCGTGTGACCAGCGTAAGCCGCAGACCACGAAGCATACCTTTTTTGCAGGGGATCCGCCCCTGCACTCCGCCCAAGGGACATGTCCCTTGGGAATCCCAACGAGCCGGACACAGGGTCTAGCGCCTCCGCTTAGTCTCTTGAATGCAAACTAAAAAGCAGCCTGAAAGGCTGCTTTTTGATTTGGGTTTCCAAAGGGCCTCCGGCCCTTTGGCGGAGGTTTGGAGGCAGAGCCTCCAACGTTTCCCGCCGCGCCGCCCCTGTGCCACAGTTCGCATTCAATAATTGCATATAACTTGCAAGCAAATTCCCCAAAACTGCTGAAAACTCGCGGACCGCGTGTTAAAATAATGTGGCTGCCGATGGCACATCTATATATATAATCGGAAGAAGGCGGATTAAAAACGGAACAGACGGATAAGTTTACGCTTCTGACCACGGGGCCGCTCAAGAAGCTGATCGTGCGCATGGCGGTGCCGGGCATCGTGAGCATGTTGATCACGGCGGTCTACAACCTCGTGGACACGTTCTTCGTGGGTTTCCTCGGCACGAGCGCGTCCGGCGCGATCGGCGTCGTTTATGCGTACAGCGCGGTCACGCTCGCGACGGGGCTGCTGTTTGGGCACGGCTCGGGCAACTACGTCTCGCGCTGTCTCGGCGCGCGCAAGATCGACGACGCGGCGCGCATGCTCGCGACGGGGTTTTTCGCGTGCTTTGGCGTGGGACTGCTGTTTTTGATCGTCGGCGTGAGCTTCCTAAAGCCCATCGTGCGCCTGCTCGGCGCGACCGAGACCATACTGCCGTATGCCGCGGATTACATGCTCTATATTTTGATCGGCACGCCGTTTATGTCCGCGTCGATGGCGCTGAACAACCAGCTCCGTTTGCAGGGCAGCCCGACCAGCGGCATGATCGGCATCGCGATCGGCGCGGTGCTGAACATCGGCCTCGACCCGCTGTTTATCTTCGTGTTTCGCATGGGCACGGGCGGCGCCGGTCTCGCTACGGCGATCTCGCAGGCGGTCAGCTTTTGTATCCTGCTGTGGATGACCGGACAGCGCGGGAACATCCCGATCAAGTGGGAAAACTTCACGGCCACGCGCGCGCTCTTTGCCGAGATCTGGCGCGGCGGGTTTCCGACGTTCGCGCGGCAGATTTTGAACAGCGTTGCGACGATCTTCTTAAACCGCGCCGCGGGCGTGTACGGCGACGCGGCGATCGCGGCCATGGCGATCGTGTCGCGCATCATGAGCCTCGTCAACTCGACTGCGCTCGGCTTTGGGCAAGGGTTCCAGCCCGTGTGCGGCTACAACTACGGCGCGGGCAACTACGACCGCGTGCTCAAGGGCTTTTGGTTCTCCGTGCGCGTGGCTGTGGTCGGCCTGACGGCGATCTGCGCGGCGGGCGTTATCTTCGCCGAACCGATCGTGAGCGTGTTCCGCGACGACGCCGCGGTCATCGCAATCGGCGCGCGCGCGCTGCGGTATCAGTGTATCGCGTTCCCGCTGATCGGCTGGACGGTCATACTGAACATGTTCTCGCAGAACATCGGCGACACGTTTGAGGCGGGCGTTATGGCCATCGCGCGGCAGGGCGCGTTCTTTTTGCCCGCGCTGTGGGTTCTTTCCCGCACGATGGGGCTTTTGGGCATCCAGCTTTCGCAGACCGCCGCGGACGTTTTGACGCTGATTTTGTCGATCCCGATCGGCGTGCGCGTGCTCGATCGCGTAAAGAAGCTGCGGGACGCGTGCCAGCCGGCCGGCGCGCCGCGCCCCTAAAAGCCTGGTGACGCGGCGGCCGCGCTGTGATATACTGATTGGATAAGAAGGGGGAATGTTCGTTTATGAAAACCAGACAGGAGATTAAGCTGCAGGCCAAGCAGGCGTTCTACGGGAACTATTGGATGGGCGTCGGGGTCAACGTCGTGGCGATGATTCTGATCGGCACCGCATCGTCCATCGTGCCCGGCATCGGCGGCCTTATTCTGATGGGGCCGATGCTGAT
This sequence comes from uncultured Oscillospiraceae bacterium, assembly GCA_964552065.1. Taxonomy (GTDB): domain Bacteria; phylum Bacillota; class Clostridia; order Christensenellales; family CAG-138; genus CAZKGE01. The sequence goes on from CAZKGE010000012.1 coordinate 4,928, forward strand.
CGGGCTCGGGTTCTTCTCGCTGTCGCTGTACCGCGGCATGCAGACGGACTTCGACGTCATGTTCAACACAGGGTTTAAAAACTTCGGCCATAACCTCGGCGGCTACCTCTTTATGCAGCTGTTCATCTTTTTGTGGTCGCTTTTGTTCATCGTGCCCGGCATTATCAAGAGCTTTTCGTACGCTCTGACGCCGTACATCCTGGCCGACTGCCCGAAAGTGGCCGCGACCGACGCGCTGAAGGTGTCGATGCGCATGATGAAGGGGCATAAATGGGAGCTGTTCGTGTTCAGCCTGAGCTTCATCGGCTGGATACTGCTGAGCGTGCTGACGTTCGGCCTGCTCCAGATCTTCTTCGTCACGCCGTATATGAACACCGCGCTCGCCGGCTATTATTCCGAGCGCAAGATCGCCGCGCTGAACGAGGGCGTCGTGACCGCGGAGGAGCTGGGGTAAGAGCGGGAATCGGTAGAGATGTGCGTTGGGGCTTTTGCAGGGGCTCCGCCCCTGTCCACAGCTCGCAATGGTCGCACAAGCCCTTTTGGGCCTGTGCTCCCTTGCTCACTGGGCCTTCGCCTCGCTCTTCCCGCCACAGGCGGCGCTCGGCTTCGCCCCCCCGCCAACGAGATACGTCCCTTTGGAATCCCCTTCTGCCGGGCACGCAACTTGATGGTCCCTCCATTATTGGGTTCCAAATCAAAAAGCAGCCTTCCAGGCTGCTTTTTAGTTTGCTTTCAAAGGACTAGGCGGAGGCGTTCGCCTCTGTGTCCGGCCTGCAAGGATTCCCAAGGGACGTGTCCCTTGGGCGGGGTACAGGGGCGGAGCCCCTGCGTATCCTCGTTCCCCCTTACTCGTTCCCCTCCAATAACCGCTCCACAATCCCGTCCACGCCGTGGTCAAGCACGTTGTACACCGGTATGCCGGTCGAGCGCTTGATCGCCTTGTAGAGCGCGTCCTTGTCGACGTAAGCGGGTTCGTAGTCCTTATGGCTGAACCGGTAGCGCGGGTAGTAGGGGTTGACCGTGACGGCGAGCACCTGCACGGATTTGACGACGCCGACGGACACGCCCGCTTCGCGCAAGCGCGCGAGGTTTGCGTGGACCTGCTCGATCTCGGCCGCGGGCAGCAGCACCATCGGGTTCTCAAACAGCACGCGCTTGCCGGCAAAGGCTTGCGCGTCCCTGGCAAACCGCGCCATATACGGCCCGCCCATCAACCCGCGCACACAGACGGTCTCGGCGCGCGAGAGCGCGGCGAGGAACGCGGCAAAGTCGTCCTCCGTCAGCACGGGTCCGACGGTTTCGGTGCAGTCCCCAGCCGCGGCGGGCAGCGTGAGGATGTCCGCCATGCAGCGCGTCTCGGCGGCGAGCCGGTCGATCTCGACGCGGCGGGACGCGCCGGTCGAGAGGATCAGCGCGTCAACCTCGCACAGCGGCACGATGCGCCCGAGCGCGCCGTCGACGATGGTCAGGTCCGCGCCGAGCGCGGAAAGGCGCATAAGCAGGCGCCGCAGCTCGACGCGCTTGTTCGCGCCCGCGATGACGAGCTTGCCCGCCTTCGTTACGCGGCCGATCAGCACGCGGCCCATGCCGGTCATGATGTCCGTCTCCTCGAGGATGTCGAGCCTGGCGCGGCTGAACCTGAGGCACTCCGACGCCACGGCGGCAAGGTCGCCAACGCGCATCTCCACGCGCGGCTTGGGCAGCCCCGTGACGTTGTCGAGATACTCGCCGTCGTAGCCGATGCTCGTGACGGCGAGGCGGATATCGGAGCGCGTTTTGCGGAGCCCCTCCATGACGGCGGCCATCGCGGTGGTCTTTCCGGTATTCTTCGCGGTGCCCGCGACGCCGAGCGACCGGTACTTCATTTTGCGATCTTTGTGACGGTGTTCGCGCCGCCGCGGCCCGGGTACGCGCCGTCCTCGCGGCTGCCGAGCACGCCGTCGTAGAGCGACTGCACGAAATCGCCCTGCTCGGCGACCTTCGTCAGCACGCCCTCTATGCCCTCGACGATCTGGTCGGCCCAGCGCCGCGCGTTTTCGCTGACAACGATGTGGCTCTTGCCGAAGAAGCGGAAGCCCTCGCCGAGCGCGCGCAGCGTGTCGATCTTGGCGGGCACGGAGATCGGGCCGCCGGAGTACGCCTCGTCGGACGAGGCGATCGAGATCGCGTCGACGCCGATCATGGCGGCGAGGCTCCCGTGGAACGCGGTCGCGGCGGAGGACTGTACGCGGTCCTCGGTCTGCGTCAAGAAGCCGATCGGCGCGCCGGGCCAGATGGGCGCGTTGATGATGCTGCGCAGAGCCAGGATCTTGGCCACGTTGAAGTCGACGTAGTTATCGTCCATCTGCCGGCTGACCATGACCTCGGGCGAGAAGCAGAACAGCGGCTGCAGCACGGGCCGCCCGCCGATGAGCCTGCCGAGCACGGCGTTGATCAGCATGCCCGAGAACGCCTTGAACGCGGGCACGCCGCAGAGCTCGTCGTTGGTGACCACGTCGAACGGCAGGCTGTACTTTTTAGCGTATTTCATGGCCTGCACGGCGTCGACGGTGAGGCGCTCCGGGTCCGTGCCCGCGCCGAGCGAGCCGTAGCAGATGTTGATCTTGGTCATGTGCGCGCCGATTTTGCCGGCGAGCACGACGGTTTCGGGCGTGTTCAGGCCGCGGTGCGCGCGCACCTGCCAGATGGTCGACGGTTCGAGCGCGCCATAGATGCGGTTGAGGTTGGCGGGCGTGATGACGGTGCCGTCCTCGGAGTGCGTGAGAAAGCCGTCGAAGAAGCCCTCCGTGCGCGCGCCCCAGGACGGGTCGAAGTGCACGACGCCGTCCGCGCCCCAGGCCTCGGACACCTTGATGTGCATGATGTCCATCTGCGGGCAGCCGGTGCCGTACTGGTTGAAGACGACGGGCTTGTCCAGCGTGTGCTGGAGCCGCTTCATCGTCATGTGCGCGCGCGTGCGCTCGAGGTAGGTTTCAAGCTCGTGTACGTCCTCGGCGTTGAACCGGCGCGTCTTGGGGTGCAGCTCGCCCTTCTCGTAGAAATTTCTGACCATGTCGCCGCAGAGCGCGGGATAGGCCTTCTCAAACTCGGTCATTTTCTCATAGGCGCGCCATTTTTCCACGTCCCAGAGCTGGTCGCGCAGGTGCGCGCGCTCGACGCCCGGCGACGTGCGGACGGATGCGTAATCGAGGATCTGCGGCGCGATTTGATCGAGCAGTTTGCCGATGCGCGCATTCCGGTACGCGTAATCGTACCCCTGGGTGATGTCGCGGAGCGTTTTTTTTGCGGTCTTGGCGCTCTTTAAAAACTCCCGGCCCTCGACGAACGCAAGCGTTTCCTCGACGGTCGTGCCGGGGCCGAAGCCCGCGTCGAAGCCGAGCTCCTGCGCCAGTTCCGGCCGGATGGCCATGCCGCCGATGGCGATCTTGACCTTGTCGCGGATGCCGACGGCGTCCGCGTAGTCGACAAACTTCGCCAATAGCTCGGACACGCCGTAGCCCAATGTGCGCGAGAGCAGGATGGTGTCCACGTTCTCTTTTAGCGCGGTCTGGATGATCTCCTCCGTCGGCAGGTCCGGCGGCAGCAGAATCGTGTCGTACCCGGCCTCGACGAGGCCGCGGTTGATGATCTTAAGGCCGATGTCGTGCACCGGATCGATCGGCGCAAGCAGGATTCTCTTCTTCGCTTCCATGTTACTTCGCTGCCTCCTCCTCGAACTTCTCGGGGTCGAGCCACGGATACTGATCGCCGGCGCGGCACAGGTACGCGCGCACGCGCACGCGCGCCCCGGGACCGGCAAACTCGACGAATACGACGTCGATGTCGGTAAACCCCAGGTCCTTCATCAGCTGGAGCGCGAGCTGCTTGCCCTCCTCCTCGCTTTCGCAGACCAGGAAGGTTTCGACATCCAGCGCGTCCGAAACGCGCGAAAACACCTTGGACATAACGTTCCTCCTTCTAAAATCGGGTGTATTTTAGCGCCCGCAAAATCTCTGGTACCAGGGCGGCGGCTGTTCTCAAGTCGGGGGGGAGACGGGGGAGCGAGCGGGTGAAATGAAACGGATTTTTTGCGAGGGCTCTGCCCTCGCGCTCCCGCCAAAGGGACATGTCCCTTTGGAAGCCCTACCAATGATGCGTAATCCCGGTTGGCTACCGGCTGGTCGGGTTCCAAGGGCCGTCGGCCCTTGGCGGAGGTTTGGAGGCGGAGCCTCCAATCGTTCCCCGATCCATGTGCCGGGCCAAAATCGGGCCCGCAAGGCGGCGCGAAAATGACCCGTCCGCCGGTTTCCGCGCGGCACGCGCGGCAGGGGGCGGCGGACGGACACTCGTCTCCGCGGGGCAAAGGTTGAGCCGGCTTTACGCCTGCATAAGAGGATGAGTTATGCAGGGGAAAAAACCGGCCGAACGCTGCCCGCATCGGAGCCGAAAACGGCGGGCGGACCGGAGCATACGGCCCCGGCCCGCCCAAACGGTCAGACGATCTTCGTCATAAAGACGTTGGTCATGCCGGCCTTCTCGACGCTTGCCTTGATCTCGGCGATGTCGGTCTTGTACAGGCCCAGCTCCTGCATCCGCTTGAAGTACTGCGCGCCGGAGAACGTGTACTTCTTGCGCATGCCTTCCTCGGTCTTCATCATCTCGTTGACGTGCGCGATCGCGTCGCCGATGGCGAGCGACTCGGGAATGACGACGAGCGGCTTGCCGGCGATAAAGCGCACGGCGTTCGCGCCCGCGAGCGTGCCTGTGACGATGGCCTCGGTGTGGCCGACGAGCAGGCCCGCCTTCTCGCCGCCGCAGAACAGGTTCTTGACGCCCGCGACCTTGAGCGCGTTGTCGCGCGGGGAGAGCGCCATGTAGCGCATGGAGTTGCCGATGCCGCCCGAATACGGGTCCTCAAAGCGCGCGGTCTCAAAGCCCGGGATCTTGCGGAGCTTATCGATCGGATAGAACGGGCTCATCAGCTTGGCGTGGCCGGTGTCGAGCAGGATGATGTTCTCGTTGAACTCCGTGAGCGCGTACTGCTGGCAGGCCTTCGTGGCCAGAGCGGCCTCGCCCTTGCGCAGCTCCGCGGGGATCGGGACGATGGCGACGCCGGTCTCGTTGAGCTGCTTCTGGATCTCGGGCGTGAGGGATTCCTTCATCAGCTTGCAGGAACCGCTCATGGCGCCGTAGGAGCCGTCGGCCTTCTGGCCCATCTTCTCCTCGATGCCGATCTTGCCCGCGACGCTCATGCGGCCGCCGAACGTCGGGCAGCGCAGGATGCACATCGCGCAGCCGTTGCCGTACTTGGTGCAGTTGTTCTGCGGGCCTGCCGAGCCGGTCGCCTCGACGAACACGTCGGCCGCGTAGACGTCGCCGTCCGCGGTCTTGACGCTCTTGATCGTGCCGTCCACGACCTCGACGTCGGTCACGCGGGATTTTAAATGGAACTCGACGCCCTTTTTCTGGAGCAGGCGCTCGATGGCGGGCTCGATCGTCGCGATGTCGTACAGGCTCGCGTGCTTGTGGCCGGGGAACTCGATGTTCTTGTGGCGGCAGTTCTCGTCGACCACCTGGAACACCTCGCCGCCGCCCATCGCGATGGCTTCCTCGGTCGCGGTGAAACGGCCGTTGTTGCGCATGATGCCGCCGACGAGGCCCGTGCCGAGCAAAAGGTCGGTGCGCTCGAGGACAACGACGTCCGCGCCCGCGTTCTTCGCGGCGACCGCCGCGCCGACGCCGGCCCAGCCGCCGCCGATGATAACAACCTTAGTCATTGTGGAATCCTCCCTCTCGTTATAGAAAAAAAGTACGCCTCGGGTTATCTGCCGTGCAAATCGGGATTTTGCACAAATCTGTCGTCCGTTTGTGGGGAGCGCCGGCCGCTCCCGGCTGGTCAAACAATATGTATTTGGCAGTCGGGAGGGCCGGCGCTTGGGTTCGGGTTACGTTACGGGTTTATGCCGCGGGGCTTCTTACAGCAGGCCGGCGTGCTGGCAGACGATCTCCAGCAGCTTGACCTGGCACTTGACCGCCCAGCGCATCTCTTTCTCGAGCAGGTTGCCGTCCTCGTCCGTGGTGCCGAGACCGGTCGAGATGTAGATGTTGCCGTCGTACGCGATCGTCGGGATGATGCCCATCTTGGACATGCCGACCTGGAGCAGGTGGGAACCGGCGTACATATCCTCGATCGAGAAGATCGGGACGCCCATCTTGCCGTCCTTCCAGGTATCCTCGTAGTTGATCTCGACTGCGGTGGAGTTGTAGCTCTTGGTGAACTTGAAGCCCTTGAGCAGGTCCTTGGGCAGCGCGGAGAACTCCTCGACGATGATGTCGTACATCTCGTCGACGGGCTTTGTCAGCACTTCCGGATTGTCGCGCAGCACCTTGAGCGCCTGGATCTGGGTGAGCAGCGCTTCCTTGCCCGGATCGAACGTGACGTACGCGGCCTTGCCGTAGGAAGCGCCGGTGCCGTTGCGGTCGCCGTGCATGCCGAGCGAGCGGCGGACGTTGACCATGACGTCGGCCTTGCCGATGATGAGGCCGCTCGTGGCGGCGCCGGTGGCCTTGTCCATCGAGTAGCAGACCACGTCCGCGCCGGTCTTGTCGACCTTGCAGCCGACGAACGGGAGGCCCCACGCGTTGTCGATCACGTACGGAATGTTGTATTCCTTGGCGATCTTGGCGATGTTCTTCTGCAGCGTCGGGACGCCGTCACGGTCATGCGTGCCGTAGCCGTAGCCGGGCGTGTCGTAGCCGAGCGACACGATGCCCGTCAGGTACGGCGCGTGGATCTCGGCGGCCTTCTTAAGGTTGTCGTAGGACTTGTCCGGATCGACATGCGACAGCAGCGGCGTCGGCCAGGTCTTGATGCCGTGCACGTCGTAGTTGGCGCCCGCGAGCGGGACGATCACGACGTCGGTGTTGTTCTGGCGCTTGCCGTAGAAGCCGAGCTCGCCCGCGGTGGAGCCCCTGTCCGCGATGAAGTCCTTGTACTTGGCCGGGAACGGACGGCCGTAGCCCGCCTGGTGATGCATGTGCTTCTCGAGCGGCGCGATGAAGCGCGCGCGATAGCAGTCGCCCATGCCGAGCGCCGGGGGCGTGAACAGCGAGCCGTAGGAGGCCCACAGGGCGGCTTCGCACGTGGAGGTCGGGCAGCAATCGTAATCGTCGCCGTAGACGTCCTTGACGATCTCGCGCTCCTGCTCGACGAGCGAGGCCAGCGGGATGACCTTCTTGGCGCCTTCCTCGGAGGCCTTCATGATGTCCTTGCGCAGCGGCGCCGGGCAGCCGGACACGCCGCCGGTCAGGCCGAACGTACCCTTGCGGTCCGCGGGGAATACGCCCTCGGCAAATTTGCAGGCTTCCGCGTAGATCTCCGCGGTCTCCGCCTGCAGTTTCTTGTACATCTGGAACTTGTACTTGGGTGTAGCCATACTTGTTGCTCCTTTCGTTTTTGACAGATGGTTTGGCTCTATGTAAAGCTTCAGTCCTTAAGCTTTACGATGACTTCAACCTCGACGGGCGCGTCGATGGGCAGGTCGGACACGCCGACCGCGCTCCGGGCGTGCTTGCCCGCGTCGCCGAACACTTCGCCGAGAAAATCGGAAGCGCCGTTTACGACCTTGGGCTGCGCGTTGAAGCCCGCGGCGCTGTTGACGAAACCTGTGACCTTAAATACCCGCTCGATCTTGTCGAGGTCGCCGATCACGCCCTTGATGGCGGAAAGGCAGTTGATCGCGCAGAGGCGGGCCGCTTCGTTGCCCTGTTCGAGCGTGACTTCGCCGCCGACCTTGCCGGTGTAGAGGAGCTTGCCGTCCTTCATCGGGATCTGACCGGACGTGTAGATCATATTTCCGACCTGCACCGCGGGGATGTAGGAAGCCAGCGGCTTTACGGGCTCGGGGATTTCGACGCCCATCGCTTTGAGTTTTGCTTCGTAAGACATTTTGGTTCCTCCTGTATTGATTTTCATTTATGGAAAGCTATCGCATAAAAAGGGACTCAGCCCTTCGCCTGCCTGATCGTTATTCTGCCGCCCGGCTCGAAATTTAACTCCACGCCGGTCTTTCGTTCGTCGACTTTTAAAACGATGTTATAGTGGTTGGGCATGTGCGTCTCGTCGAAGCCCGCGATATGGCCGATCAGCCGGTCGTTATAGAGCACCTCGTCGCCCGATATGATGACGCCGCCCTGCTCGATTTCGACGAAGCCGACATACGCGATCCGGTCGACCGTCGAGCCGGGCTTGATGCCCGCTTCGTCGCTTGCGATCAGCTCGTGCACCTGGCATTTGCAGATGCAGCGCGACGGCTGTGCAATCAGCTGCAGGCCCCGCGTCTCGTAGCGGCCCTGCAGCACCACGGCCAGCCGGCCGGTCAAATCCGATTTTGCGTAATAGGGGTTCTCCTTGAACATCCCGGACTTGTACGGATCGTTCGCCATGTTCTGCATGCCTCCGCTCTGTGTTTCGCTTTCGTATTTATGTTTCACGCCGCCCGGCCGCGTCCGGCGCGGGCGCCGTGCTTGGCTTTAACCTTAGCTCAACAATCCCGCGCCCTTGCGCGGGGGAGCGCGCCCCGCAAATGTCCCCGAGCGCTCCTTGCAGCTCCGGCGCTCATCCGCTCATCGTTCTTGCTCATCAGTGATGAGCAGCCGGAGGGAATAACAACCGACCCGTTCCCGGGCCTCCGGTTTTATTCGGTCATACCATTCTCGGCCAAACTCCAATACCTATCAACGTCGTTGATCAGGCTCTCGATATGGTGCACCATCCTTCGCTCCGCCTCCGCGGAATCGTGCTTTTCGAGGGCGGTCAGGATACTCTTGTGATCCACCGTCAAAACGCCCCCCACGTAGGTCCGGATATATTCCATCACAGGCGAGAACTTGCCGTTCTGCCAGATGAAATCGAAGGCCGCGGCGAGCACGGGATTCTTGCTCGCCGCCGCGATGGCGCGATGAAATGCGATGTCGTACTCCGCGGAGAGCTTGTCGCCCTCGGCGTCCTGCGTCTGCAGCTCAAACGTCTCGCGGATATTGCGCAGGTCTTCCTCGGTGGCGTTGATCGCCGCCAGGCGGACCATCTCGCGCTCGATGCCGCGCCGCGCGGTCAGGATGTCGATGAGATTCCGTTGGCTGCCGACGTCGACCGAGCGGTGGAACTTGTCGGAGAACTCCGAAAGGTCCCGCAGGTTCATCAGCTCCGCCAGTCTTGTCTCGCCGGCGCTCGTGAGCGTGCGGCCGCGGTAGCCGTGCTTGATTGTGTAGCCGCGGTGGTCGAACTCGCTTAAGAGCCGCCCGATCGTCGCGGAGCTGATGGGGTGGTGGTGTTCTTCAAGCAGGAGGCTCAGCATGACCGACCCGACCGGCTGTTCGGAACCGGAAAGAATCGTCAGCAGCCGGAACTCATGGTCTTCTCTCTGCGTCAGCACAACCTATACCTCATACACGATTTACGATAGCACAGTTGCACGTTAAATGCAAGGGCGGCGGGAAAATTATAAATATTTTTCCTCCCATTAACAAATTCCTCATCATTGATGAGCAAAATGTTGCGATTTTGCGTTTTCCTTGCAAACAGGGGTTGTTTTTCGTGGAGAGAGCGTGCTACACTTAGCGTGATTTCAGGGTATATATGATATTTGCGCGAAAAAACCGGACCAGTAAAAGTGCCGAAGGAGGACAAGCAGAATGATAGAGATTCGTTGGCATGGCAGAGGCGGACAGGGCGCCAAGACGGCGGCGCTGTTGCTCGCCGACGTTGCGTTCAACACCGGCAAATACGTGCAGGGGTTTCCGGAGTACGGCCCGGAGCGCATGGGCGCGCCCATCACCGCGTATAACCGGATCAGCGATACGCCCATCCGCGTACACAGCAACATCTACGAGCCCGACTATGTCGTGGTCGTCGACGAGACGCTGCTCGACGCGGTGGACGTGACGCGCGGGCTTAAAAAGGAAGGCGCGGTCGTGGTCAACACGGAAAAGAGCAAGGAGGAGATTCTACCTAAGCTCAACGGCTACGCGGGCCGCGTGCACGTCATCGACGCGCGCAAGGTGTCGATCGCGGCGCTGGGCAGGTACTTCCCAAACACGCCGATGCTGGCCGCCATCGTCAAGACGAGCGGATTTATGCCCGAGGACGAGTTCCTCGAGGAGATGCGCGCGTCGTTTAAGCACAAGTTTGCGTCGAAGCCCGAGGTCATCGAGGGCAACATGAAGGCGCTGTCCATGGCGCTCGAGGAGGTGCGGTAAATGTCGAACAAGAGAGTATCCGAAGCGTATTGTGAGTCGATCCGCTGGCAGGACACGCGCCCCGGCGCGGGCGTGACCGGCGGCGGCACGAGCCGCGAGGTCATGACGGGCGAATGGCGCGTGGACGTGCCGGAGTTTATCGCCGACAAGTGCAAGCAGTGTCTGCTCTGCGTGCCGGTGTGCCCGGACAGCTCGATCCCGATGAAGGACGGCAAGCGCCTCGACTTCGATTTTGAGCACTGCAAGGGCTGCGGCATCTGCGAAAAGGCCTGCCCGTTCGGCGCGATCGTCATGCACAGAGGAGGGAAGGAATAATGGCTATTAAGGACCGTCTTTCCGGCAACGAGGCCGTCGCCAACGCGCTGCGCCAGGTGAATCCGGACGTCATGGCCGCGTTCCCGATCACGCCCTCGACGGAGATTCCGCAGTATTTTTCGTCGTTCGTGGCCGACGGCAAGGTGGACACCGAGTTTGTCCCGGTCGAGAGCGAGCACAGCGCGATGAGCGCGTGCATCGGCTCCCAGGCGGCCGGCGCGCGCACGGTGACCGCCACGTCGAGCGCGGGGCTTGCGTATATGTTCGAGATGCTGTACGTGGCCGCGTCGAGCCGGCTGCCGATCGTGATCGCGTGCGTCAACCGCGCGCTCACCGGCCCGATCAACATCAACGCCGACCACAGCGACAGCATGGGCGCGCGCGACGCGGGCTGGATCCAGATCTACAGCGAGAACAACCAGGAGGCCTACGACAACATGATCCAGGCCTTCCGCATCGGCGAGCATCCCGATGTGCAGCTGCCCGTCATGGTCTGCCAGGACGGCTTCATTACGTCGCACGCGGTCGAGAACATCGAGCTCATCGAGGACGACAAGGTCAAGGGCTTCGTGGGCGCGTATAAGCCGGCCGAGTATCTGCTGAAAAAGGGCGAGCCGCTCGCGCTCGGCGCGTACGCCACGTCCGCATACTACATGGAGCACAAGCGCGCGCAGGCGCAGGGCATGACAAACGCCAAGAGCGTCGCGCTCGACGTGGCGAAGGAGTTCGAGAAGATTTCCGGCCGCAGCTACGGCCTGTTCGAGGCGTATCGGCTCAACGACGCCGAGGTCGGCATGGTGATCATCAACTCCGCGGCCGGCACCGGCAAGGACGCCGTCGACGCGCTGCGCGAACAGGGCGTCAAGGCGGGCCTGCTCAAGATCCGCCTGTTCCGGCCGTTCCCGGCCGAGGAGATCGCCAAGGCGCTCGGTGGCTTAAAGGCGATCGCGATCATGGACCGCGCGGAGAGCTTCAACGGCTGCGGCGGCCCGCTCGGGGCCGAGGTGCGCGGCGCGCTGCTCGTTTCGGAAAGCCGCGCCAAGACGGTCAACTACATCTACGGCCTCGGCGGCCGCGACGTGCGCGTCGAGGACCTGGAGCAGGCGCTCACCGACATGGTCGAGGTCGCAAAGACCGGCGACGCCGGCGAACCGTACCGCTACCTGGGCGTGCGCGAGTAAGGAGGGCAGGAGAATGGCTTATAATTTCAAGGAGACCATGAATAAGCGCGAGCGTTTCGCGCCCGGCCACCGCATGTGCGCGGGCTGCGGCGGAGCGATCGCGGTGCGCAACGTGCTGCGCGGGCTGCATGAGGAGGACGAGGCGGTCGTCGTCAACGCGACCTGCTGCCTCGAGGTCTCGACGTTCATGTACCCGTACACGGCGTGGGAGGATTCCTATATCCATACCGCGTTTGAGAACGCCGCGGCCACGCTGTCCGGCGTGGAGACGGCCTACCACTCGCTCAAAAAGCAGGGAAGGCTTGCCGCCAACTACAAGTTCATCGCGTTCGGCGGCGATGGCGGCACGTACGACATCGGCTTCCAGTCGCTCTCCGGCGCCATGGAGCGCGGCCACGACCTCGTGTACGTCTGCTACGACAACGGCGCGTACATGAACACGGGCACCCAGCGCTCGTCGGCCACGCCGATGTTCGCGGACACGACGACGACGCCCGTCGGCAAGCTCTCGCAGGGCAAGCCGCAGTACCGCAAGGACCTGACGGCGATCATCGCGGACCACAACATCCCGTACGTGGCGCAGACGACGATCATCGGCAACCTCTCCGACCTGCACAAAAAGTCGGAGCGCGCCATCTACACAGAGGGCCCGGCGTTCCTCAACATCATGGCGCCCTGCCCGCGCGGCTGGCGGTACGAGTCCGCGGACGTGCTGCACATCTGCAAGATGGCGGTCGAGACCTGCTACTGGCCGATGTTCGAGGTCGTCGAGGGAAAATGGCAGCTGACCTACGAGCCGAAGAACAAGCTGCCCATCGAGGAGTTCCTCAAGACGCAGGGGCGCTTCAAGCACCTGTTCAAGCCCGGCAACGAATGGACGCTCGAGCTGTATCAAAAAGAGGTCGACAGGCGCTGGGAAGAGCTGCTCAAGCGCTGCCGGTAACGGCTTTCCGGTTTACGGCAAAGCGCGGCGCGGGCGGGCGAAGCCCGCGCCGCTTTGCGCGTCCAGCCTATGGAAACGCGCCGGCCGGAGAATACTAGAAACAAAGCGCCGCATCATCATGGCCTTGCGGCGGCGAAAATGCGGAGGAAGAGGGCATATGCCGGCCGGAGCGAAACGGGCGCGCGAACAGGCGGAGAAAAACGTGTACCGCTATATGAAGCGCGTGCGCGTGCTGCTCATCGTCGACGCGGCGGTTCTTGCCGCGCTTTTGCCTGTCACGTATCTCGACAAAAACGCGTGGACGGGCGGGTTCCCGCTGATATTCTCCGCGCTGATCCCGGCCATGCTGTATTTTTTGTGGGTCCTGTGGCAGGACTCGCGTCAGAGCGTCTCTTTGACAAAGGACGGCGTGGTCTGGCAAACGGGCGCCTGGAGATGGAAAAAGACGGTCGAGATTCCGTTTGCCGAGATCGGCCAGCTGCGCGACGTAACCGCGCTATTTTCCCCCGGCAGGAAATACGCGCTCGTGTCCGCCGTGTCGCCGGGGCGGCGCATCGTGCTCACCGGCGCGCTCGAGCGCTACCGCGAACTGCTGGGGCGGATCGCGCGGCGGCTGCCGAAGGGCGCGCTGACCGCGCGCGCGGAAAAGTCCCTGCGCCATAACCGCGTCATCGGCGGCTGAGGGGGGGAGTTCGATGGCGGAGGACACCAACTTAAGAAGGACCTGGCAGCGCCGCAAGCTGCTCGATATTTTGGGCGCCAAGCCGGAGCCGCTGACCGCGGACCAGATCCTCAGGATCTGCCAGCTCGAGTGCCCGAACATGGCGCTGACCACGGTGTACAGAAACCTCGACCGCATGATCGGGCTCGGGTACGCCACGAAGATCGAGTCCGCGCAGGGCGCGGCGCGGTTTGCCGTGTCGACGCCGGAGACGCGCATGGTGCTGATCTGCCGCGTGTGTCAGGCGCGCGTGGAGGTCAAGGGGCTGCCGACCGGAGGGCTCGAGGCGGAGCTTGAGAAACGGACCGGGTACGAGATCGAGCACCGGTACCTCGAGTTTTACGGGCTCTGCCCCAGGTGCCGCGCGAACGAGCGGGTATTGCGCGGCGCGCGCGGCGAGTAAATTTCGGCGCTTTATGAAACCGTCCGGCGCGGCCGGCGGGATGGGGGCATAAAGCGCCGGCAAAACCCCGGCAGCGCGCCCGCCGTTTTGGGGAGGGCGGCGGCGCGCGGGAAGCAATCAACTGGGAAGGACGGGACGGATGGACATCACACTCAACATTCTCCACTACATCTACCTCATCGGCGTATTGGTCGTGCTCGGCTGCATGATCGCGCGCAAGGACACGGTCATCCCGTGCATCGTCTTTACGCTCGCCCTCGGCATCGCCGCCGCGGCCATGAACGCCGCGCCCGGCGACGGCGCGCTCAAGATCCTCTCCGGCGGCCTGCAGGCCAACTACCACGCGCTCGTGTTTGCCGGCAGCGAGTTCTTCGGCATCATCGCCACGATCGCGATGATGGTGGCCATGTCGAAGCAGATGGCGGACATGGGCACGGACAAGCTCATCATGGACCCGATGGCGAGGCTGATGAAGAGCCCGACGGGCGCGTTCTTCACGCTCGGCGTGGCGATGTTCGCCGTCACGACCCTGATCTGGCCGTCCCCGGCCGTGGCGCTGATCGGCGGCCTTCTCTGCCCGATCGCGATCCGCGCGGGGCTCCCGGCTATCGGCGCGGCGATTGCGATGAACCTGTTCGGCCACGGCTTCGCGTTTGCGTTCGACGCGGTGATCCAGGGCGCGCCCGGCATCGTGGCGGGCACCGCGAACCTTTCCGGCGGCGCGCCGGAGATTATCCGCGCGGGCTGGCCGATATTCCTGGCCGACGGCGTTGTCGCCATCGCGGTCGCGTTCTACGTGCTGAAAAAGGACCTGGTGAAGAGCAGGGCGCGCTACGACTTAGAGCGCGAGCTGGCGCTGGCCGACAGCGGAGAGTTCCGGAAGGCGCATCGAAACGCGGGCATTATGCTGTGGGTCACGCCGATCGTGTTCGCGCTGGCCGTCGCGCTCATCATCGTGTTCCAGGCCAAAGGCGGCGACGCGACCGCGATCATCACGGGCTCGGCGATGCTCGTCATGACCGTCGGCACGCTTTTGCAGTACAGCCTCGGCAACGCGCTCGAAAAGGTCGGCGACTACGTGCGCGACGG
>CAZKGE010000013.1:0-18826 GCA_964552065.1 uncultured Oscillospiraceae bacterium
GCGGTATAATTCCGTCATGAAGCTCTGGCAGAAGGCCATCACCTCCCGGTCGCTCTTGCCCTTGGGGTCGAAGTCGCTGCCGCCCTTGCCGCCGCCGATGGGCAGGCCGGTCAGGCTGTTCTTGAAGATCTGCTCAAAGCCGAGGAATTTCATGATCGAGAGGTTGACGGACGGATGGAAGCGCAGGCCGCCCTTGTACGGCCCGATCGCGCCGTTGAACTGCACGCGGTAGCCGCGGTTGACGTTGACCTTGCCCGCGTCGTCGGTCCAGGTCACGCGGAACTCGATGACGCGCTCCGGCTCGACCATGCGCTCGAGCAGCGCGGCCTTCTCATACTCCGGGTGCAGGTCCACGACCGTCTCCAGCGAGGTCAGCACTTCCTCGACGGTTTGCAGAAATTCGGGTTCGCCGGCGTTCTTTTTGTGGCAGTCCTCGAGGACTCTTTGAATATACGCGTTCATTTCGGCCTCCTGATGCGTCTTTTACAGCGATAGTTTGCAGGATTTCCTGCATTTTTAATGATAGACTATCGCGCGTCGCCTGTCAACCGCGCAATAAAATATATCTTTCACTTTCAACATTTTTTTGCCGTCACCGGCGCAATTTATCGGCGGAAGGCATGTTCGGGGCGGGACGTCCATAGGATGAAAAGAGTACTGATGGATGAAGGAGGCTGCCTGTCTTATGGACGTGCAAACAAGCCAGCTTGGTATGGAAACGCTCTTGTCGCGGACGGTGCATCAAACGTCGCTGAACAGCCGCATTCCGCTGCCCGATAACACCACGCTGAAAAGCGTTTTGTCCGCGCAGGCGCAGCTTTCGGTCACTAGCGCCGTCTGCGGCGGCGGCCAGGTGCAGGTCTCGGGCGGCCTGACCGTCACATTCGTATGCGCTTCCGCGGCCGACGAGCCGTTCGGCTTTACGGCCAGCTCGACGTTTACGCACGAGGTCGCCGTCGAGGGCGTGACGCCGGATATGCGCGCGGAGGCGACCGCGCAGGTGCTCGAGTCCGAATACGACCCCGGGAACGGCGCGATTGAGTTTTCGCTCGAGATCGAGCTCGCCGTCACCGTGCAGACGGTCGTGGCCCAGCCGTTTGTGACCGGCATTACGGGCACGAGCTGCGAGGCAAAATACGGCCCGCTTGCCTGCAGCAAAAAGGCGCTGCTCGGCGAATCGAACCTGCGCCTTAGGGAGGAGCTGTCCGCCCGCGACGCGCGGCGCGTGCTCTCCAGCACCGGCAGCGCGCGCATCGACGCCATTGCGTTCTCCGGCGGCGCGGCCAACGTCGACGGCACGCTGTACGTGACCGTGCTCTACGACACCGAGAACGGCCAGCTGCACGCGTTCACGTCGGCGATCCCGTTCCGGGACTCGTTTTCCGCCTCGATGGGCGAGGACTGCTTCGCCGAAACTGCCGTGCCCTCGCTGTCCGTCGTCGCGGCCGACGCGGACTTCGGCGTCTGCGACGCGGAAGCCGTCGTCAGCATACGCCTGTTCGGCGCGCAGCGCACGGAGCAGAGAGTGCTGTTCGACGCCTACGACACGGGCTCGACGTTCACCTGCCGGCAGCAAAACGTCGACCGGCTCACGTACCTCGGCTGCACGCGCCAGGTCATTCAAACGACCGAGAACCTCTCCGTGCCCAAGCACCTGCCGGAGGTCTACCGGCCGATCTATGTCTCGATCATGCCCGCCATCACCGGCACCGACAGCATGAACGGCCGCGTCAATGTCGACGCGATGCTGCTCGTCACCGCCGTCTACCAGTGCGACGGGGGCTTTTTGCACAGCTTCTCCGAGGATATCCCCGTGCGCTTTACCCTCGACGCCGAACCCGCGCCCATTATGGCCGCCAACGTCACCGTGCTCTCCGCGCAGCCCCTTGGCAGCGGCCGGCTGCTCGAGGTCGGCATCACCTGCGACGTGTTCGTCGCCAAGTACGCCTGCGAACGCGCCGCGCTCGTGTCCGAAATCACCGCAGGCGGCACGAAGCCCGCCGCGCGCGGCATCATCGTCTACTGCGCCGACGCTGGCGACACGCTCTGGGACGTCGGCAAGCGCTTCGCCGTGCCCGTGCCCGAGCTTCTGCAATGGAACCAGGCGCTCGCCGAGCCGCTCGCCGAGGGGACGCAGATCGTGCTGATGAAGTGAGGGGGAACGAAACGGACAGGAACGGACTGCGGGGGCTCCGCCCCCGCTCCCCCGCCAAAGGAACACGTCCCTTTGGAAACCCGATATAAAAGCGGCCGTATTCGACCGCTTTTTAAGTGATGAACGAGCGGGGATACGTTGAGTATCCCACCCTCAACAAGTACGCCGGGGGCTCCGCTCCCGCACCCCGGCCAAAGAAACACGTCCCTTTGGAAACCCGATATAAAAGCGGCCGGATACGGCCGCTTTTTGCGATTTTGCTTTGAGCTTTCCTGCGGGTTCCAAGGGCCTCAGGCCCTTGGCGGAGGTCTGGAGGCAGAGCCTCCAGCGTCCCCCGTTCCCCATTCCCGTTCCCCGTCCTACTTCAGCAGTTCCCCCACGTGCGCGTCGAACGCGCCGAGCAGCGACGCAAGCCGCGCGTCGAGCGCTTCGGCGGAGCGCTCCGCGGCGCCAATGTAGAGCTTGAGCTTGGGTTCTGTGCCGGACGGGCGCGCGACGATCCACGCGCCGCCGTCGAGCAAAAAGCGCAGCATATCGGACGGCGGCAGGCCGGTTTCGCGCTTGGCGCCGCCGGACGGCGTGACGACGCCGGAGAGATAGTCCTCGAACGCCAATACGCGCGCGCCGCCGACGGATTGCGGCGGGTTTTCGCGCAGCGCCGCCATGCACGATTGAATCTTCTCGAGCCCCTCCTTGCTTTCGAGCGTGTAGGACTTTGTGCGCTCGCCGTGGTGGCCGTAGGTTTCGTAGAGCTCGGCCAGCCGGTCGGACAGGGTCTTGTTCTCTCGCGCGGCGAGCACGCACATCTCGCACACGAGCATGGCGGAGGACACGGCGTCCTTGTCGCGCGAGAGGCCGCCCGCGAGGAAGCCGTAACTCTCCTCAAAGCCGAACAGGAACGTTTTTTCGCCGGTGCGGTGGAACTGGTCGATCTTTTCGGAGATAAAGCGGAAGCCCGTCAGCACGTCGATCATCTCGACGTGATACCGGGCCGCGATGGCGTCGGCGAGGTGCGTCGACACGATCGACTTGACGACGGCGCCGTTTTTCGGCAATGTGCCCGCGCGGTGCTTGGACGAGAGGATGTGCTCGAGCAGCAGCGCGCCGATCTGGTTGCCGGTCAAAACGCGCCAGTCACCGGAGACGTCACGCACGGACACGCCGAGCCGGTCGGCGTCCGGGTCGGTCGCGAGGATTACCTGCGCGCCCGTCTGTTCCGCCAGCGCGCGCGAGAGCGTGAACGCGTCCGGGTCCTCGGGATTCGGCGCGGCGACGGTCGGAAACGCCGGATCGGGCATCTCCTGCTCCGGCACGACGGCAACGTTCGTCAGGCCCACGCGCGTTAAGAGCGCGCACACCGGCACGTTGCCGGAGCCGTTGAGCGGCGTATACACGATCGGCAGCTCGGCGCCATGGCGCCTGACGAGCTCCGGATAGGTCAAAAGCTTCTCGGCGGCGCGGTAATACGCCTCGTCCTCGGCCGCGCCGATGATCTTAATCAGGCCCGCGTCGACGGCCGCGTCGTAGTCCATCGTCCTGGCGGCAAACATCGGCGTTTTCTGGATGCGCTCGTAGATGGCCGCCGCGCGCTCCGGCGCGGCTTGGCCGCCGTCCTCCCAATAGACCTTGTAGCCGTTGTATTTGGCGGGGTTATGGCTCGCCGTGATGACGACGCCCGCGGCGCAGTCAAGCTGCGGCACCGTGCCGGACAGCAGCGGCACGGGCCGGAGCGCGTCGAACAAAAACGCCGGTATGCCGTTGGCCGCGAGCACGCAGGCGGCCTCCCTGGCGAATACGTCGGAGAATCTGCGCGAGTCAAACGCGATGCACACGCCGCGCTCCGCCCCACCGCAGTCGCGGACGTAGTCCGCAAGCCCCTGCGTCGCGCGCTCCACGACATAGCGGTTCATGCGGTTCGTGCCCGCGCCGAGCACGCCGCGCAGCCCCGCGGTGCCGAACTCGAGGTCGCGGTAGAAGCGCTCCTCGATCTCCTGCTTGTCGCGCGAAATGCGGAACAGCTCCTCCTTGGTCGCCTCGTCGACGCGATCGGACGTATACCACTGTAAATAGGTCTCGTAAGAATCCGCCATGTCGGCCTCCCTTCGGTTTCACCGGCGTTGTAAGCGGCGCGCGGCCGCGGTTTATAGAGAAAGCTCGCGCAGGCTCGTGAACGTCCGCCCGTCTATGACGAGCGTCTTGGCGAGCAGCTCCTGCGCGCGCCTGTGACAGTGTTTGTTCATCGCGCGGTCGCCGTAGCGGTCGTCGCCGAGCACAGGATAACCCGCTGCGGCAAACTGCGCGCGGATCTGGTGTGTGCGGCCCGTTTCGAGCTCGATCTCGACGAGTGCGCGGTCGGCGGCTTGCGTCAGCACGCGGTACGACAGCGCCATGCGCACCGCCCCGGGCGCGCCCTCCGGCACGATCTGCATGAACGCGCGCTCCGCGTCCTTGACGCCCCAGTGCAGGAGCCGGCCCGTTTCGGGCGGCGCGCCGCACACGACGGCGTGGTAGACCTTGGTCAGATCGTGATCGTGGAACGCGCGCTCGAGCGCCGCCTTTTTCTGCGGCGTCTTTGCCAGCGCGACGAGGCCGCGCGTGTTCGCGTCGAGCCGGTGCACGGCGTAGATTTCGGGATAGATCGACAGCAGCTCCGGCACGAGATTGGTCTCGACCTCGACGCCCGCGTTCTTGTCAACGACGAGCAGCTCGCCGTCCTCGTAGACGCCGCGGCAGGCGGCAAACGCCGGCAAAAGCCTGACCGCCGCCGGAAACACGGCAAAGCCGCCGCCGCGCGGCGCGGAGAAGAACGTCATCTCCTCGGCAAGCGTCGGATGGCGTATCGTCAGCGCGTACGCCCACAGCCGGATCTGCTCGCCGGGCGCCGCGCTTTCGTTATAGCGCTGGTCGCCCTCGATCGGCAGATTCGCGTTGGCAAGCTGCACGCGGATCTGGTGCGGCCTTCCGGTGTACAGCTCCACGTCGAGCAGCGCGCGGCCGCCCGATTCGGCCAGGAGCGAATACCGGAGCCGCGCCTCCTTTGCGCCCGATGTGCCTTCGGATACGACGCGCGACGAAAACGTCCGCTCGTCCTTCTCGAGCCAGTCGGTCAGCTCGGCCTCCGGCGCGGGCGCGCCGGACACGACCGCGGCATAGCGCTTCTTGGCCGCGTGCGTTTTAAACTGCTCCGCGAGCCGCGCCGCGGCCTTGCTCGTCTTGGCAAACACCATGACGCCGCCCACGGGGCGGTCGAGCCGGTGCACGAGCCCCAGGTAGACCTCGCCGGGCTTAGCGTACGTCTCCTTGATATACCGTTTCAGCATGGACAGCACGTCGTCGTCGCCCGAAACGTCCGCCTGCACGGGGATGTTTTCGGGCTTTTCGACGACGAGCAGGTGATTGTCCTCAAACAGGATCGGGATCACGGCGTCCATCTCCCGCTCGCGCCGCAGGGCAGCACAAGATTGCCGCGCCGAATCGGCAGCCCGACCTCGCCGCTCTCAACGCTCCCCTTCGGCAGCGCCACGGAGAGCACGTCATAGAGCACGGACGGCGCAAGCCCCGTCGTGTAGGAATTGATCAAAAAGAACGCGGGGTCGTCGGAAAGGATCTGAACACAGTCCGACACGAGCGAAAACAGGCTGTCCTCGATCTTCCACATCTCGCCGTCCGGCCCGCGGCCGTAGCTCGGCGGGTCCATCAGGATGCCGTCGTAGCGGCTGCCGCGGCGCAGCTCGCGCTTGACGAACTTGACGCAGTCGTCCACGAGATACCGGATTGGCGCGGACGCAAGCCCGCTTTCGGCCGCGTTCTGCCGCGCCCAGGCGACCATGCCCTTGGCCGCGTCGACATGCGCGACCTCGGCGCCCGCGGCCGCGCACGCGCACGTCGCGCCGCCCGTGTACGCAAACAGGTTCAGCACGCGCGCCCTGCCCTTATGCCCCGCGATCCGGCCGCGCATAAAGTCCCAGTTGACGGCCTGCTCGGGGAAAAGGCCGGTGTGCTTAAAGCCCGTGGGCCGCACGACAAAGCGCAGTTCTCCGTACGTGATCGTCCAGCTCTCCGGAAGCTGGCGCGAAAATTCCCAGTGCCCGCCGCCCGAGGACGAGCGGTGGTACACCGCGTCCGCGTCCGCTTTCCCCATCGGCCACACGGCCTGCGGGTCCGGCCGCAGCAGCGTGATTTCGCCCCAGCGCTCGAGCTTTTGCCCGCCGCCTGCGTCCAGGACTTGGTAATCCGTCCAGTTTTTCGAAAGAAACATGCGCGTGCATCCCTTCGGTACGCCGTGCGTTATTTCGTTTTTTTTACCAGCCACACAAGCACGGCGACCGGAAGCAACAAAATCCACAGCAGGATCCCCATCGCCGGCCGCCCCGCCTTCCCGCGCTTTTGCCGCGCCTGTTTTCATGCCCGTTCCCGCCGGCGCGCGCCGCCCCATACCCCGCGTCCATTTTGAAAACGCGGCGCTTGTCCGGAGCCAAACGCCGGCGCGGATGGCGCGTAGGCCCTCGGGCCCCGCTGCAGCCGCCCGCACCGGGTTCCTTATAAAAGTATACCAGAAGAACGCCGCGTTTTCCACGCGCGTTTTGGAAAAGCCTCCGCGCTAGTCCATGACCCTGCCCCAGTCGGATTTGAGGCGCCTGGTCTGCACATAGCCCGTCTCGTTCCAGTACCGGATCTTCGTCCAGCCGCCATCGAGCGTTTCAAGCACCTTGACGGACACGTCGCCGGGCACCTTGACGATCAGCTCCGCGTCGTCGCCCGGCTCCGTCTGCAGCCAGGTCGTCTCGGCAAGCAGCGTCGCGTCCGGCTTTGTGTCCGGCGCCCCTTGGGTCATTGTGATGTAGCCGCGCTTGACGTAGCCCTCGCGCTTGTTGTAGCGCACCTTGACCCAGGCCTCGCCCTCCATCAGCACCTCTAGCTCCGCGCCCACGTTGAGCGTGGCCACGGTGTCGAACGAGTTGCCGCTGCCCTTGCGCATGCGCGCGCCCTGCACCGTGACCCAGGCTTTATCGTTCGGCAGCTCCGGCCCGTCGTAGAAGCCTTTCTGCAAAGCGTTGTAATCCGAAAACGACAGCTTGCTCTTGAGCGCCTTCTTGCGCGCGCCGTCCTTCTTCTCGCTTGTGGACACGTTGATCGTCGTGCCCGGGCACGCGTAATAGTACAGCCACTTGGCGTCCTCGACGTACAGCCGCACGCAGCCGTGGGATATGTTCGAGCCCAGCGCGTTGTACGGCGAGCGCTTCATCGCGTCGACGTCGCGGCGGCCGAACATGACCGAGTGGAAGAATATGCTGCCCACGATCTGCGTCCAGTAGCGCGCGTACTCGCCCGAAAAGTTCGCGAACTTGCCGAAGCGCTCGCGCCCGCCGATCTTGTAGATACCGCGCGGCGTGGGCGTACCCACGTCGTCCGGCACCTCCGGATCGATCTCGGTACGGCCGGTCGAGCATAAAAACTGGCGCACGATCTTCGTGTATTCGCCGTTTTCGTCGCGCTCGTACACCGTCACGATCTGATTCTTTAAGTCGAGCAGGATATAGTATTTTTCCGGGTCGGTGTTTTTCAGCTCATCCTTTGCGGCGGCCGCCCTCGGAAACGCGGCAAAGGCAAACAAAAACACGGCGGCAAGCAGCAGCGAGCAATAGCGTTTGATGGCCGGTCCCCTCCGATGCAGCAGAATATGGCGGCACAAAAGGCACGCGCGTTTTTGCGCCGCCTTCCAAAACATATGCGGGGACGCGACGGTATTCGCCACGCCCCCGCACAAATAATTGCGCCTTTAGAACACGCGGTACGCGCAGATGAAGTGTTTCTGCCAGTAGCCGCCGCTCGAGAGCACGGTGGAGCTCTTGCGCACCACGCCGGCCGAGCTGGACGCGTCGATCATCGAGCCGCCGCCGATGTAGATGCCGACGTGTCCCGACGAGCTCGTCTGACCCGAGAACACGAGGATGTCGCCCTTCTGGAGGCTGCCCATCGACGAGATCTTCTGGTACCGGCCCGTCGAGCGCCACTGGATGCTCGTCATATAGCTGGTCGACACGCCGGAGTTCTTGAGGCACCAGTAGACAAAGCCCGAGCAGTCGAACGAGCCTGGGCCCTTGGCGCCGCGCACGTACTTGCAGCCGATCTTGGACTCGGCGAGGTTGATGAGCTTCGTCACGCCCGTTCCGCTGACCGACGAACCCGACGAGCCCGAGGAACCGGACGAGCCGCTCGAACCCGACGACGAGCCGCTGCCCGAGCTCGACGAGCCGCCCTTCGAGCCGGACGAGCTGGACGAACTGCTGGTCGCGGCGGCCTTGCGCGCGCTTCCGGAATTCAGCGTGTCGAGCGTCGTTTTGCCGATTTTGCCGTCGACGCCCAGGCTGTTGCGCTTCTGGAACGCGCGCACAGCATCCTCGGTCACCTCGCCGAAGTAGCCGGTCGCGTTGCCGCTGCTGATGTATTTCAGCTTGACGAGCCGCTTCTGCGCGGCCAAAACGTCGGAGCCCGAGTCGCCGAGCTGCATGACGTTCGGCTGCACGTCGTCCGAGAGCAGGAGCGTGCGCGTGGCGGGGCCGAGCGTGCCGTCGCGGATCAATCCGTTGTCGTCCTGGAACGCCTTGATCGCGGACGTGGTGGCCCTGCCCATCACGCCGTCCGGCGTAAACGTGATATAGCCCAGCTTCTTGAGCGCCTTCTGGCACTCAAGTATGATCGGGTCCTCGTCGCCGTACTCGAACGTCTTGGCCACGGGGTTCTCGCCGTACAGCGCCTCGCTCGTCTTACTGCCGACCTTGCCGTCGGCCTTCTCGTCGTTCTTCTTCTGGAATTCCTTGACGGCCTCGGCGGTGATGTCGCCGAACTTGCCGATGATGTTGTCCTCCGAAATATACCCGAGCTCGTACAGCCGCTGCTGCACGCCCTCGACGTCCGCGCCCTCGTCGCCGAGCTGCATGACGTATTCCTTGGCCTCCGCGTCCATCAGGAGCTGATAGGTCGCCTCGCCGCAGATGCCGTCGTCGGAGAGGCCGTTGTGGCGCTGGAACGTCTTGAGCGCGTGCTTGGTCAGCGACCCGAAATGCTCCGTCGGCTCGTCGGAGTCCATATACTCCAGCTCCATGAGCCGCTTCTGCACCGCCATCACGGCCGCGCCGTCGTCGCCTTCGGCGATTGAGACGAACGGCTCGGGCGAGGGCGTCGCGGTCTCCGGCTCGGGCGTGGTTTCTTCCGGCAGGACCTCGACCGGCGGGAGCGTCGGCGTCGGCTCCGCCGCGCTCTCGCTGAGCGCGCGCGCCGCCATGTTCGCGTAGTCCGCATTGGTCTTGGCCGACGGGAGCGCGATGGAGAGCACGATGATCGTGACAAACACAAACCCCACCACGCTGCCGAACACCAGAAGCGAGCGCGACGGCATCGAGCTCACCGCGCGCACGACGCCGCGTACGCCGAAGTACAGGCCGCGCGCGGCGGCCCTTACCGCGTTGACCAGGAACGGCTTGGCTTTCTTTCGGAACTTTTTCCAGGTACGTCTCGCTTTCTTGCGAAAACTGCTCATGTGCTGGTTCCCCTCCGGCGGTTTGATGGCATGCCGGCGCCGGTCCGCGCCGGTCCGTTCCCGCTTGCCGCGGTCCCAGACCCGCATGCCGCTGCGAATACATAGGGGAATTATAGCATATAACCTGTGTCGGATGTTTGAACAAAAAGGAAATTCAGAGAGGCGGATCGCGCCCCTGAACGGTTTTCGCCCCGCTATGCCATCCTTTGCAGAGCGGTTATCGTTTTGCAAGATTGGCGCTTTTTGCGCTGCTATGCAGCTTCGCGTGGTTGTCGGGAAAGTAAAACCGGGCGAGCCGTGATAAACGGAAAAAACGCAAAAATGCGTGCGTGAAGTGTGCGCGCGTTTCTGTGTTGTAGCTGAAGACCGCTCCTTCGGCTCCGGTATCGGCTATCTCTTGTAATAACAGGGTTTTTTGGCGCCTTTTCTGCCTCAGTCGGTCAGATAATCGCCGCGGCGGTAGGTGTAGAGCGCGGCGTTGTACTTCTCCATGTCCTCGAGCACGCGGCCCGTGCCGATGGCCACGCACGACACGGGGTCGTTTGCCACGCGGCACGGCACGCCCATGACCTCGCGCACGTAGCGGTCCATGCCGGCAAGCTGCGCGCCGCCGCCCGTGACCGTGATGCCGCTTGCCGTAATGTCGGTCGCGAGCTCCGGCGGCGTGCGCTCAAACAGCGACCGCACGCGCTCCATGATCGCCGACAGCGGCTCGGCCAATGCGTCCACCATCTCGTTCGAGCCCACGGGCACGGACTCCGGCAGGCCCGTAATCAGGCTGCGGCCGCGGATCTCGACGACGCGCTGCTCCTTCTCCGGGTACGCCGTGCCGTAGTGGATCTTGACGTCCTCGGCCGTGCGCTCACCGATGATGAGGTTGTGCTTGCGCTTCATGTAGCGCATCAAAGCCTCGTCCATGCTGTCCCCCGCAACGCGCACGGAGTCGGACAGCACGATGCTGCCGTACGAGAGCACCGCGATGTCGGTCGTGCCGCCGCCGATGTCGAGCACCATGCTGCCCGACGGGGACAGGATGTCCACATTCGCGCCAATCGCGGCCGCGACGGGCTCCTCGATTAAGTACGCGTACCTTGCGCCCGCCTCCATCACCGCCTCGATCACGCAGCGCTTCTCCGCCTCCGACGCGCGCGACGGCACGCAGACGACCGCGCGGGGCTTGAAGAACAGCTTCGTGCCGACGATCTTTTTTATGAAGTGGTCGAGCATGCGCGCCGTGATGTCGAAGTTGTCGATCACGCCGCCGCGCAGCGGACGGATGACGAGCGTGCCCGCCGGCTCCCGGCCGAGCATGCGCCGCGCGTCCTCGCCGACCGCGAGCAGCCGCCCCGTCGCGCGGTCCACGGCCGCGATCGACGGCTCGTTGAGCACGACGCCCTTGCCCTTTAAATAGATCAGGATCGTCGACGTGCCGAGGTCTATCCCGATGTCGCTGGTTTTGAAGATGTCCATGGCGCGATCCCTTCTCCCGCCGGCCGAGCCGCTTTGCCGCCGACTATCAGTATTTCCATTTTACAACAGGATAATCTGTCGAACAATAGGGGAAATCGAACCGTCGGGCGCGCAAAAGGCGCGCGGCGCGGGCGCATGTTGAAAAACGCGCGAGATTCGGGTAAAATGGAGGCGTACAGAATTCGGAAGGATATGGAATATGAAGGACGAACGCTTATCGAAGCTGGCCGGGCTTCTCGTCGAATACTCGCTGCGCCTCGCCCCCGGCGAGCTGTTTGAAATCAACGCGGGACTGCCCGCCAAGCCGCTCGTCAAGGCTATTATGGAGGCGGGGCAGCGCATAGGTGCGGTGCCGCTCGTGCGGCTCGAGGACGACGAGCTGTCGCGGCTGTCGTTCGGCTTCATCGACCCGGAGCATCCGGAAAGGAGCCGGGACACGCTCGAAAAGCTCCTCGCGCTGCGGCTCGCCTACTGGAAGGACCTTTCCGCGCACGTGGACATCGGCGTCGACGAGAACGACGCGGAGCTCTCCGCGGTCGATCCGCGCGCGCGCAGGTCCTACCTTGCCGCCATGAAGCCCGTGCGCGACCTCATCATCAACGAGCGCCGCTGGGTGTACCTGCACTGGCCGACGCCGGCCGACGCGCAGAAGGCCGGCATGTGCTGCGACGATTTCTACGAGTTTTTCCTGGGCGCCGCGCTCGTCGACTACGAGAAGATGGGCCGCGACATGGCGCCGCTCGCCGAGCTGATGGGGCGGACCGACCGCGTGCGCATCACGGGCCCCGGCACGGACCTCTCGTTCTCGATCAAGGGCATTCCCGTGGTCCCCTGCCACGGCCAGCTCAATATCCCGGACGGCGAGGTGTTTACCGCCCCGGTGAAGGACAGCGTCAACGGCGTGATCCAATACAACACGGCGGCCATGCGCTACGGGAGGAAGTTCCAAAACCCGCGGCTCGTGATCCGCAACGGCCACATCGACGAGGCGAGCTGCGACGGCGACGTCGCGGGCTTTTGCGACCTGCTCGACGCCGACGAGGGGGCGCGTTATTTCGGCGAGTTCGCCATCGGCGTCAACAACGCCGTCACAAAGGCCATCGGCAACACGCTCTACGACGAGAAGATCGGCGGCTCGTTCCATTTAACGCCCGGCGACGCGTACGACGAAGCGCCAAACGGCAACAAGTCCCAGCTGCACCTCGACATCGTCTGCATCCAGACGGCGGCCTGCGGCGGCGGCGAGATCTTTTTTGACGATCTGCTCGTGCGCAAGGACGGCCTGTTCATCCCCGAGGCCCTGCGCGGGCTGAACCCGTGATGCGCGGCGGACTGAAACGGCTCGAAAGCCTCGGCGTCGACGCCGCGACGGTCCTGTTCGGGTCGTTCCTCGTCGCGGCGGGGCTCGTCATGTTCACGGTGCCGAACGACATCGCGCCCGGCGGCGTGTCCGGCCTTGCCACGGCGCTCGCGCGCGTTTCGCCGCTGTCCGTGGGCTACTGGACGCTGCTATTGAACGTCCCGCTCGTGCTGCTGGCCTGGTGGCGGCTCGGCGCAAAGCCGCTCGTCAAGACCGCCGCCGCCACCGTGCTGCTCTCGCTCGGCATCGAGCTGCTCACGCCCGTGCTGCCGCACTACACGAATAACCCGCTGCTTGCGTCCGTGCTCGGCGGCGTGCTGTTCGGCGTGGGCATGGGCATGCTGTTTGTGCGCGGCGCGTCGACCGGCGGCACGGACCTTATCAGCCTGATGCTCGGCCGCGTGTTTCCGAACGCGTCGACCGGCATGCTGCTGCTTTTTATCGACGCCTCGGTCGTCGTGTTCGCGGTGCTCGTGTTCCGCAACATCGAGGTCGCGCTGTACTCGATCGTGACGATCTACGTCACCACGCGCACGATCGACTCCATCATGCAGGGCGTCGACCACGCCAAGGTCATCTACGTCGTGACCGAGCGCGGCGACGAGATCAACGCGCTATTGTCCGACGAGATGGAGCGCGGCGTGACGATTATTAACGGCCGCGGCGGTTATACGCGGCGCGACAAGCAGGTGCTCATGATCGTCGTGCGCCGCAACATCTTCGCGCAGACGCTCAAGTCCATCAAGTCCGTCGATAGGGCCGCGTTCATATTTGTAACCAGCGCGACCGAGGTGCACGGCGAGGGCTTCAAGCCCATGGAATAGCCCCGCTGTTTTGCCGCGCGGCCGCGCGAAACGCGAATCGGGCGCGCTTTTTTGAAAAATCGCCTGCATTTTTACAGTGAACGGCATTTTTTTCGCTTTTTCGCGACAGGTTCGACATAATTATTTCACAGTGACTTGCGCTTTTGTCCTGGCCATGCTATAATTTCTTTGCGCATATTTTCCGATCATTGGAGGGAGGTCGGTCCCGCCATGTTGATGGGTGAATTCAAGCAGGAGATCCTGCGGATCAACAACAAAGTCAACATGGAGGTATTCGGCCAAGGGCTGCTCGAGCAGCGCATCGAGGTCTTTTCAGACAAGGTCCTCATCATCGCAAAGAACCGGCGCGTCAAGGTGCTCTCGCTTGTGGACAACATGGACAAGGACGCCACGCGCATGATGGACCTGGCGCTGATTGCGCGGCACAAGGAGCGCTTCGTCGAGGAGGCAAGGGCGCAGCTGGGCGTGGTGGTGCTCTCGCACCTGAAGGATTACGATCCCAAGCTCGAAATCTCCATCAGCGTATCGATTTTCGACCGGCCCATCGAGGAGCTGCTCCCCACTTTGACAGCGTCCTCCGGCAGATAAAAACCCAAAAAAACACGCGGATTCGCGTCATACCGCTTCGCCGGGCAAGTACAGAACTCCATTCTTTTGGCAAGGTACGGCAAAGATCGATGGATTTTCGCCATATCGTGCGAAAGGGCTCGTTTGATCGAGGGCTGCATTTGACCGCAAAAAAAGAAGTGTACGCTTCTTGTTTTGCGGTCTTTTTTTGCGTCCTCGGCCAGAGGTTAGGCGCTTCCCGGCATCATGACAAATAACGAAAAAGGAGAGAGAACGATGACTCGAGTCAAAGACGTATTGACAGCACTGGACGACCTGACGAACGGCCGCTGCCTCAAAACACCCGGCGACTGGTCCGCGGGCAAGAATCCCTGGGTGGTCACGAAGTCCTCGAACATCCCGGGCAAGGCGGTCGTGGAGATGCCCGGCCTGATCTGGGGCGACCCGGAGATGGAGGTCAAAAAGGTCGCCGTCATGATGACCATGACCGAGAGCGCCATTGAATTGGCCGCCGCCACGGGCGTGAACGCGCTCGTCGCGCACCACCCGATCGCCGATTCGGCCAACTCCGGCGGCGTTTTGATCAAGTACTACCTCGGCGCGTACAACCTCGCCTGCTTCGAGCTGCACGAGGCGTTCCACGGCATGCACCCCGGGATCCCGTGGCTGCACGGCCACAAGCCGTTCTTCGCGACCGTGTGCTACGACGGCATCCCCGGCAACATCGTCTACGTCGGCGACGTGCTGCCCGAGATCAAGACCGTCGGCGAGATGATCACGCGGTTGGACAAGCTGATGAACGTCGAGGTCGACGAGGGGATGCTCAAGATGGAGCGCAAGCACCGCAGCTGCGACGCCATCGAGGAGACGAGCGTCGCGGCCCGCGCCAAGATCCTCGTCGGCAGCCCGGACCGGCCGATGAAGAAGGTCATCCACATGTTCCCGCACTGCGGCTTTACGCCCGCGCACCTGGAGAAACTCGTTGCGGAAAACCCCGGCGTCGATACGCTGCTGGCGACGATCAGCCGCGTCTATCCCGGCCATGCGCTCATCAAAAAGGCCGAGGAGCTGGGGCTCAACTTCGTCTGCGGCAACTCGCACGCGATGGAAATATTTGAGAACGGCGTCCCGCTCGCGCAGGCGATCAAGAACCATCTGCCCGACGTCGAGGTCGTGATATTCCGCGAGCGCATGACCAGCGTGCCGCTTGAAGAAATCGGCTCGTCCGAGATCCGCGACTACGCCGGCAACATCGCGCGGGAGTATCTGCACAGGAAATAGCGCAAAAACCCACCGCTGAGCCGCGGACGGGGGGCCTTTTCCGGGGAACGGAGCGCACGTACGGGGGATACGGGCGGCGCCGCGCCATCCGCTCTCAAATACAGAACCGAAAAAAATGAGGAGGTAACTATGGAAACCAACAAACCGGTCGTCGAAACTGCGGAACAGAGAAAAAAGTGGGCCACGATTGAATGGGTGGGCCTGGCCGTATTCATCGGCATTCTAGCCTGCGTATTCTTCTTCCACGAGGAGTTTTCCGGCGTGTTCGCACAGATGTTCACCAGAGCGTACAAGATGTTCGAGTACTATCTGTTCGGCGCGTCCAAGCTCGGCGCGGCCATCGTCGTGTCCGTCATGACCGGCCGCATCCTGGAGCGCTTGGGCATGACCGACGCCCTGATGCGCATCTTCCTGCCCATCATGAAGTACCTCAAGATCAACGCGGCCGTCGTGGTCGGCATCATCTACAACATCCTCGGCGACGTCAACGCCGCGGGCCGCATCGCAGGCCCCGTCGTCATGAAGGCGGGCTGCACGAAGGACGAGCAGAAGATTGCCATCGCCACGCTCTGCAACGCGCCCTGCTCGTTCTCGATCATCGTGCTCGGCATCATGTCCCTCTCCCTCGCGGGCGTCAACCCGTTCCCGGTCATGATCGTCGGCCTGTTCCTCCCGATCATCATCGTCCCCGCCTTGCTCAAGCTGTTCTGGCGGGACACCAAGGCGGCCAACATCACCGAGCTGCCGCGCTTTACGCCGAACACGTCCGTCATGGACACGATCTTCGGCTCCGCGCGTGAAGGCGCCCAGCTCGTCTTCCTGTTCATCCTGCCCGCGGGCTGCGCGGTCTTTGCGATGATCGGCATCCTCGAGTACTTCGGCATCTGGCAGATCGTCACCGGCAGCCTCGGCGGCTGGCTCGAGGCCATCGGCATCCAGGGCAGCACCGGCGTCGACACGATCGTCACGGCCGGCACGCTTGCCATGAACAACCTCAAGGGCCTGCTCTCGCCCGCCACCGCGGACGTCGCCGAGGGCGCGCTGTTTGCCATCGCGCAGAACCCCGAGATCAAGAAGCTCGTGGTCGGCTCCTTCGTGCTGGCGAACTCCTCCTGGCCGATCCAGGTCCCGCTCGGCCAGATCCCCGCGGTCTGGGGCGGCGTCGTCGATCTCAAGAACGGCCAGATCATGTGGGCCGCGATCGTCGGCTGCTTCATTCGCCTGATCTACGCCGCGCTCTGCGCGCAGCTGTTCGGGTTGTTCTTCTAAGCGTAGAAAAGCGCCTCCCGCTTTTCGACAGACGGGCGCCCCATGCGTTGACTAAACGCATGGGGCGCCCGCCGTTTTGGCGCGTGCTTTCTCGCGCTTACAGTTTGCGCAGGTTCAGGCCGTCGAGATAGATCTTGAACAGGCCCTGCCCCTCCCAGTGGATCTTTAACAGCAGCAGCGGCACCGTCAGCTTTGTCGCGTCCGCCGATACGCGGAGCGCGTAATACGGCTGCAGCAGCTCCTGCGCCAGGATCGCGTTCGTGTCGAGCCAGAGCGTCAGGTCCGAAAAGTCGGTTTGGCCTTCAATTTCAACCGGCCGCGCCGGCGTGCCGTGCATGTCGGCAAGGTCCGGCGAGGGCTTGTGGCAGACGGTCCGCCCCGTCGCCGTCAGCGGCTCCCCGAACAGCAGCGTGCCGTTGAACGCGAACGTGTCCGCTCCACGCGTCTTCTCCAGGATCGTATCGCCCCTCTTGACATACATCTCGTACTTGTGGTGCGGCGCAAAAGGTGTGGAAAGGTTCGGTACCAGTTCGATTGCCAGCAACATCACGATCAACCTCCCGTTTCTTCCTTTTGCATAGTACGAGGCACGGGAGGTTTTGGTTCGGGATGCGCCGGCGCGCGGCAGCAATAAAAAACGCCCGGTAAGGGGCGGGGGTGGGACGTGGAAAGTTGGGGGTACGACGCAGGGGCTCCGCCCCCGCACCCCGTTAGGGAACGTTGAGGGCTCCCCCCTCAAACTCCCGCCAAAGGGACTAAGTCCCTTTGGAATCCCGCAGGAGGGCACATACCCTGTGCACCTGTCAAAAGAGAGGTTAGCGAAGCTATTTGGGTTTCCACAGGGCCTCCGGCCCTTTGGCGGGTGCTCGAGGGGCTGAAGCCGAGCGCCGCCTGCGGCGGTTGAAACGAGACGCAAGCCCAGTGAGCAAAGGAGCGGAAGGCGGCGGCTTTAGCCGCGACGCACCGCGACTATTGCGAACTGTGGTGCGAAGCGGAGCCCTCGAACGTCTCCCTTCGTCCTCCCTACAGCTGCCCGCGCAGCGCGTACACGCAGATGCCGACGCACTCGCGCAAGAAGTTATTGAGCCTTAAGTACCACACGTCGGGCGCGGGGATGCCGACGGCGGGGATGCCGAGGTTTTTGGCCACGCGGGACGCGCGGTACACGTGGAAGTCCGTGGTGACAAACGCGATGCGCGCGTTCTGGCCGGCGACCGCTTCGATGATGGGTTTGGAGAGCGTGAAGTTCTCGGGCGTATTGGTCGCGCGCTCCTCGATCAGCACGCGCGACTCGGGCACGCCGCGCGCGACCATGTATTTTTTCATGGCCGACGCCTCGGTCACGGTCTCCTCCGCGCCCTGCCCGCCGGACACGACGGCGACGGCGGCCGGGTTTGCGGCAAGGAACGCGATGGCGGTGTTGAGCCGGTTTTCGAGCACCCACGTCACCTTGTCGCCGTGCACGGCCGCGCCGAGCACGATCACCGCGTCGGCCGAGACGTCCCTTTGATTGTGCTGCGCGGACAGCATGAGCGCGCCGCACACGAGGAAGATCAAGCCCGCGAGCGCGTAGCAGCCCACCAGAATCCACTTGACCAGCGCGGGGAAGCCGTGCTGCATGTGCGGGAGGAATACGGCGAGCGCCATCAGCGGCACGCCGAAGAACGCGGGCAGGACCACGCCGAGGTTAAAATTGCTCAGCGTCGAGATGATGATCGACTCGACCGTCAGCACCGCGCCGGCGACGAGCAGCGCGGACTGCAGCGCCGAAACGCGCACGCCGTGGCGCCTCAAGAAATGGATGGTCAAAAGGATCCCCGCGATCAGCGCGACGAACACCGCCAATATATAGAGCCGCCATCGCGTATACACGCCGTCCGCCTCCCTTCGTCTAAAGCACGTGCTTCAAGTATTGACCCGTGTAGCTTACCTCACACGCGGCGACCTCCTCGGGCGTGCCCGCCGCGATCACGCGGCCGCCCGCGTCGCCGCCCTCGGGACCGAGGTCGATGACGTGGTCCGCGGTCTTGATCACGTCGAGGTTGTGCTCGATGACCAGCACGGAGCTGCCGTTCTCGCAGAGCCGCTCGAGGATGCCGAGCAGGCGCTTGACGTCGTCGACGTGCAATCCGGTCGTCGGCTCGTCGAGCACGTACAGCGTCTTTCCGGTGTCGCGCCGGGACAGCTCCGTGGCGAGCTTGACGCGCTGCGCCTCGCCGCCCGACAGCGTCGTGCTCGGCTGGCCGAGCCGCACGTAACCCAGGCCCACGTCGTTGAGCGTTTCGAGCTTGCGCCTAAGGCGCGGCAGCGCGGAGAAGAACGCGAGCGCCTCCTCGACGGTCATCTCGAGCACGTCGTGG
>CAZKGE010000014.1:0-1801 GCA_964552065.1 uncultured Oscillospiraceae bacterium
CGCGCTGGAGATGATCCATACCTATTCGCTGATCCACGACGACCTGCCGGCGATGGACGACGACGATTTTAGGCGCGGCAAGCCGTCGAACCACCGCGTGTTCGGCGAGGCGAACGCGATCCTTGCGGGCGACGGCCTGCTCTCGCTCGCGTTCGTCGAGCTGGCCGGGCTCGATTGCCCCGGCGCGCTCGCGGCGGTCGCCAGGGGCGCGTTCGACATGGTCGCGGGACAGAGCCTGGACATAAATCCCGCAAGCGGTGAAACGCAGCTTCTTCGCATCCACGCGCTCAAGACGGGCGCTTTGATCCGCGCTTCCGTGCTGGCCGGCGCGTTCGTTGCGGGCGCGTCGGAGCGCGACCGCACGGCGCTTATCGAGTTTTCGGAGGCGTACGGCCTGCTGTTCCAGATCACAGACGACATCCTCGACGCCACAGGCGACGCGGCGCTGCTCGGTAAGACCACGGGCAAGGACGCGGCGGAGGGCAAGACGACGTTTGTGACCTGCTACGGCCTTTCCGGCGCGATTTCCCGGGCAAAGGCCGCTGCCGGGACAGCGAAGACCGCGCTTTTGCCGTTTGGGGAGCGCGCGACGTTCTTTTTGGAATTGATCGAATACACATTGACGAGGGTACGGTAAACCGGAGGACATGGAAAAGACGACTTATCCCATACTATCCGCAATCGACGGGCCGGAGGACGTGCGCAAGCTTCCCGTGCGCCAGCTTCCCAAGCTTGCGGACGAGCTGCGCGCGTACATGATCGACACCATCAGCAAGACCGGCGGGCACCTTGCCTCGAGCCTGGGCGCGGTGGAGCTGATCGTTGCCATGCACCGCGCGTTCAATAGCCCTGTCGACAAGCTGATATTCGACGTGGGCCATCAGGCGTACGCGCACAAGATCCTGACCGGCCGCCGGGACGGCTTCCCGACGATCCGCCAGAAGGACGGCATCTCCGGCTTCCCCAAGCGCGCGGAGAGCGAGCACGACGCGTTCGACACGGGCCACGCGTCGACGTCGATCTCGGCCGCGCTCGGCATGGCCCGCGCGCGCAGTCTCTCAGGCGAGCCGGGCGCTGTCGTGGCACTCATCGGCGACGGCGCGCTGACGGGCGGCATGGCCTACGAGGCGCTCAACGACGCGGGGCAGGCCGACGTGCCGCTGATTGTGATCCTCAACGACAACGACATGTCGATCTCGCACAACGTCGGCGCGATGCGCGCGCGGCTGACGTCCATGCGCATCAGCAGGCCGTACATCCGGTTCAAGCGGTCGCTCGTCCGCGCGCTGGACACGAGCCGGGTCGGCAAGTTTTTAAGCCGCCACATGGAGAAGCTCAAGAACCGCATCAAGAGCTTCCTGCTGCCCGACCTGCTGTTCGAGGAGCTGGGCTTTGTGTATCTCGGGCCGATCGACGGCCATGACATCCCGCGCCTTGTGAGCGTGTTCCGCCGCGCAAAGGAGCTCAACGCGCCCGTCATCGTGCACACGGTGACGCAGAAGGGCCGCGGCTATGAATTTTCGGAAAACGACCCCGAGAAGTTCCACGGCATCGCGCCGTTCTCCGTCGAGACCGGCCTTGTCGACGCGGTCGTGCTCAAGAACAACTCGCAGGTGTTCGGCGACGCGCTGACGGAGCTGGCCCGCGCGGATAAACGGATCGTGGCGGTCACCGCCGCGATGCCGACCGGCACGGGGCTCTCGGGCTTTGCCAAGGCGTATCCGGAGCGGTTCTTCGACGTGTGCATCTCCGAACCGCACGCGGTGACGATCGCGGCGGGCATGGCTGCCTGCGGCATGCG
>CAZKGE010000014.1:1811-7303 GCA_964552065.1 uncultured Oscillospiraceae bacterium
CGCCTGTATGGTGCCGACGAGGTCGTAGGGGATGATTCGTTGCGAATCGGCGTCCAGCGTTCCGCGCAGCGTCAGCCGCGGCACGCCATCGATGCGCACGCGGTCGAGCTGGCCGGTGTGGAGCACCTCGATCATGTTGAACAGTTCGGCCGCGGGCATGGCCGCCTGCGGCATGCGGCCGGTGGTCGCGCTCTATTCGTCGTTTCTGCAGCGCGCGTATGACCAGATTCTGCACGACGTCTGTCTGCAAAAGCTCCCGGTCGTGATCGCCGTCGACCGCGCGGGCCTCGTCGGCGAGGACGGCGAGACGCACCAGGGCATCTACGACAGCTCGTTTCTGACCTCGATTCCGAACCTGGTGATTTATTCGCCGGCGACGCAGCAGGAGCTCGTGCACATGCTGCGCGTGGCGATATTGCGCGCCGAGCCCGCGTGCATCCGCTACAACCGCGGGAGCCTGATGCAGGCCGTCTCGTCCGTGCCCGTGCAGCCGGGCGTGTGGGAGGAGATGCTGCCGATCGCGGACAAGACCGTGATCGCGACCGGCCCCATGGTCGCGCTCGCGCTGGTTGCCGCCAAGAAATGTGGCGCGGGACTGATCAACGCGCGCACGATCCGCCCGCTCGATTTCGAATTGCTCGCGCGTGTCAAGGCGCACGGCGGCCGCGTGGTCGTGGCCGAGGAGGGCGTCTGCTCGCTCGGGGACACGATCGCCGCCGCGCTCTCACCGCTCCCGGTCACCGCGCTGCACCTGCCGACAGGGGCCGTGTCCCATGCGACGGTCGAGGAGCAGCGCGCTTTGTACGGCGTGTCCGCGGCGGACATTGCGCGTGCGCTTTCGGAGGAACCGTGAAGCGGCGGCTCGACGTCATGCTGTTTGAGAGCGGGCTCGCCGAAAGCCGCGAGCGCGCGCGAGCGCTGATCATGGAGGGCGGCGTGTTCGTCGACGGCGCGCGCGCCGGCAAGGCCGGCATGCAGGTGACAGGCTGCGAGCGCATCGAGCTGCGCGAGGCTGCGCTGCCGTTCGTCAGCCGCGGCGGGCTCAAGCTTGCTAAGGCGCTCGACGTGTTCCCGATCGATTTGACCGGCCTCGTCTGCGCGGACGTCGGCGCGTCGACCGGGGGATTTACCGACTGCATGCTGCAGCGCGGCGCGGCGCGCGTGTACGCGCTCGACGTCGGCTACGGCCAGCTGCACTACAAGCTGCGGAGCGATTCGCGCGTGACCGTGATGGAGCGCACGAACGCGCGGTTTATGGAGCCGTCCTGGTTTGCCGAACAGCCGCAGTTTGCGTCCGTGGACGTGTCGTTCATTTCGCTCCGGCTCATCCTGCCGCCGCTGAAGCTTTGCCTGGCGGAAAACGCCGCCGTGGTCGCGCTCGTCAAGCCGCAGTTTGAGGCCGGCCGCGCGGAGGTGGGGAAGAACGGAGTCGTGCGCGAGGCAAAAACGCATAAGCGCGTGCTGACCGAACTTATCGGGTTTGCATACGGCGCGGAGTATACGGTCGAGGGGCTGTCGTTTTCGCCGATTACGGGGCCCAAGGGGAACATCGAATTCCTGCTGTTTTTGCGTAATAAAAAGGGTCTTTCGGATGATTTTGACGCCACGTGGGGACCAAAAATCGACGAAATCGTCGCCCAGGCGCATATTTCGTGCATATAAACGACATTTATTCACCTCTCGCTTGTATTTTTAAAAACGTGCGTGTATAATATGAACACATTATGAACGACAGACAACGGCGGCTTTCGATTGGTTTTGCGACCAATCCGGAGAAGGCCAGCGCAATTCCCATACGCGACACCCTGGTCCGTTTGACGCGAACAAGAGAAATTGAATGCAGGCTGATCGACGGGACGGCGAGCGCCGCCGCACTGAACGGGCTTACATTCCTGATCGTGATCGGCGGCGACGGGACCGTGCTCCGGTACGCAGGCGCCGCGTCCGCGGCGCGCGTGCCGCTCCTGGGCGTCAACGTGGGCAGGATCGGGTTTTTGAGCGAACTGGCAAACGACGCGTTCGACGAAATGCTGGACGCGCTTTCTGCGGGGCGCTACACGCTCGACGAGCGCATGATGCTGACCTGCTCGGTCAACGGCGGGGAACCGGTCGAGTGCCTCAACGACATCCTCGTGTTCAAGCACTCGTTCTCGGGCACCGCGGAGGTCTGGGTCGAGATCGACGGCGCGTCGGTCGGCCGCGTGGTCTGCGACGGCATACTCGCCGCGACGCCGACCGGTTCGACGGCGTACTCGCTCTCGGCGGGCGGGCCGGTCATAGCAAGCGGCCTGGACGCGATCCTGATCACGCCCGTGTGCTCGCACACGCTGCACGTGCGGCCGATCGTGGCGCCGGCTTCGGCCGAGATCGTGTTCTCGGTCGTCGGCAAGGGTATGGTCGCGGCCGACGGCGTTAAGACGCACGACGTGGACACCGACGATAGTATCGTCGTGAAAAAATCGGACCGTACGACGTCGTTCGTGCGGCTTGAAAAGAGGAACCTGTTCGACCTGATCCAAAGAAAACTCTCGTAAAAAAACTTGTCGCAGGAGGGCGCCAATGAAGGCCAAACGACACGCGATGATCCAAAAGATCATCACGGCGCAGAACGTGGAGACGCAGGAAGAACTGGCCTCTCTTTTGCGCGAGCAGGGGTATTCGGTCACGCAGGCGACCGTTTCGCGGGACATCAAGGAGCTTCGGCTGATCAAGGTGCTCACGCCCGAGGGGCGGTATAAGTACGCGACGGTCGAAAAAGCGGAGGCCGATCTTCAGGAGCGGTTCATCCGCATGTTCAGCAACTGCGTCCTGTCCGTGACGGCGGCGGGCACCCTGATCGTCGTCAAGACGATCACGGGCAGCGCGTCGGCCGCGGCGGAGGCGATCGACTCGCTCAAGTGGCCGGACATTCTCGGCACGATCGCCGGCGACAACACGATATTCATCGCGGTTCGCGAGGGCAAGTCCGTGATGGACCTTGTCAAGCGCTTTCAGAAAATGATGAAATAGACGGAGGCCGCACTTGCTCAAGCAGCTGCGCATACGCAATATTGCGTTGATTGAAGAATTGGATATGGATCTGTATGATGGGTTTTCCGTGCTGACCGGCGAGACCGGGGCGGGAAAGTCCATTATTATTGAGGCGCTCAATTTTGTGCTCGGCGAGCGCGCGAGCCGCGAGCTGATCATGTCGGACAAGCCGAAAGCGTCTGTCGAGGCGGTGTTTGCCGTCGACGCGCACGACCCGGTGCTGCCCGTGCTCAAGTCCTACGAGATGGAGGCCGAGGACGGCGAACTGATCCTCTACCGTGAGATGACCGCCGCCGGCAAAAACGTCTGCCGCGTCGGCGGCGCGCCGGTGACGGCGGGCGTGCTCAAGACGATCGGCGACGCGCTCGTCGACATCCATGGCCAACATGCACACCAGCAGCTGCTCAATCCAAGGCTCCACATCGCCCTGCTCGACACGTTCGCGGGCGAGCAGGCGCTGCTATTAAGGACGCGCGTTTTTGCCGCGTACGCGGCGATGAAGACGGCCGAGCGCAAGCTCAACGCCGCCGTCATGGACGCGCGCGACCGCGAGCGCCGCTGCGACCTTCTCTCCTACCAGCTGCGCGAGATCGACAATGCCGCGCTCGTCAACGGCGAGGAGGACGAGCTGCTCGAGCAGCGAAAGATTTTGCAGAACGCGCAATCGATCATGGAATCGCTCGACGGCAGCGCGGAGGGCCTCTCCGGCGAGGACGGCGCGGTGCCGCTGCTGTCCGGCGTGCTGCGCCTGCTGGACGGCATTACGCAGTTTTCGGCGGAGTATTCGGCGGCGGCGGAGCAGCTGCGCGACGCATACTATTCGCTGGAGGACGTTTCGACGACCGTGCGCGGCCTAAAAAACTCGTTCTCCTACGATCCGGAGTCGCTCGACAAGATGGAGTGGCGGCTCGAGACGATCAGCTCGCTCAAGCGCAAGTACGGCGACACGGTCGCCGACGTGCTGGCGTACCGGGTCAAAATCGCCGAGGAATACGAGCTTTTGATCACGAGCGAGGAGCGGCACGAGCAGCTCGCGCACGATTTTGAGGGGAAAAAAGCGGAGTATGCCGCGCTTTCTTCCGAGCTGTCCGCGCTGCGCAAGGCGGCTTCGGAGAAGCTCTCGGCAAAGCTTGTGCCGGAGCTAGCCGACCTCGGCATGCCGAGCGCGCAGTTTACCGTGTCGATCCAGCCGCTCTCCGGCGAGGGAACGTCGTCCTCGGGCAGCGACGACGTCGAGTTTTTGCTTTCGACAAACTTCGGCGAGCCGGTCAAGCCGCTCTCGAAGGTCGCGTCCGGCGGCGAGATTTCCAGAATTATGCTGGCGTTTAAATCCGTATTCGCGGGCCTCGGCGGCGTGATGACGATGGTGTTCGACGAGATCGACACGGGCATCAGCGGCCGCGTCGGCACGGCCGTTGCGGAGAAGATGCGGCAGATCGCGCGCGCGCGCCAGGTGCTCTGCATCACGCACCTGCCGCAGATTGCGGCATACGCGCACCAGCAATATTTGGTTCACAAGAGCACGGTCGGAAAGCGCACGCTTTCGACCGCGTCCCTGCTTTCCAAGACGGATCGGATCAACGAAATTGCGCGCATCATGGGCGGTCTGGAAACGGATGCCGCGGCCATCGAACACGCGCGGCGGCTCCTCCAAGCAGCGGAACAGGCTTAGTATAATCGGCCGGACACGGCGCAACCTATCATCATTCGTCAAAATACGAGGATGGTGATTGCCGCTGGTAAAGTTTTTTTGGAAGAATTTGGTAAAGTCCTGCGGGATATTGGCCGTGTGCG
The DNA here is from genome assembly GCA_964552065.1 of uncultured Oscillospiraceae bacterium. Classification (GTDB taxonomy): domain Bacteria; phylum Bacillota; class Clostridia; order Christensenellales; family CAG-138; genus CAZKGE01. The sequence continues at coordinate 6,636 of CAZKGE010000014.1, forward strand.
CTCTGATGGGCGTCTATGTTTCGCCGTCGGTCGCCGCGGTCCGCGAGTTGCCCGCCGTGCTGCGCAGCACGGACGCGCGCCTTGCGGACGAGGCGATCACGGCCCGAACGCTGCTCGGCGGACTGTCGCCGTCCGCGGCCGTTTCCGCCTCGAGCGACGAGCGGCTGAGCGCCGGGGAACAGACACAATATATCTACCGTTTGTTCGGCGTTTTCCCCATTCGCACGGTCACCGTGCTCAGCGGCGAGGCGGTCAGCCTCCGGCCTGGCGGCGACGTGATCGGCATTACGATACACACCAAGGGTGTGCTCGTAGTGGGCCTCGGGTCCGTGGAGACGCGGCAGGGGGCGATCAGCCCCGGCGCCGCGGCCGGGCTTGCGTCGGGGGACGTCATCGAGTCCGTCAACGGCACGGCCGTTTCGGACGCCAACCAGCTCTCGAAGCTGTGCGGCGGCGCGTCCGGGTCAATCACGCTCGGCGTGCTGCGCGGCGACGAGAGCCTGACGCTCACCGCAACGCCCGTCGTAGGCAGCGACGGCGTGCCAAGGCTCGGCGTCTGGGTGCGGGACAGCACGGCAGGCGTGGGCACGCTCTCGTTTTACGATCAGGTCAGCAAGCATGCAGAGGAGTTCGCAGCAAGCAACGAAATAAAAAATGAATTAGTACGC
>CAZKGE010000014.1:7313-18498 GCA_964552065.1 uncultured Oscillospiraceae bacterium
TCTGGGTGCGGGACAGCACGGCCGGCGTCGGTACTCTCTCGTTCTATGACCAGGTCAGCAAGCGGTTTGCCGCGCTGGGGCATCCGGTTTCCGACGTGGACACACATTCTCTTTTGACCATCCGCGAGGGACGCATACTCCCCTCCGAAATCATCGACATCATCCCGGGCGAGCAGGGGCTCCCCGGCGAGCTGACGGGGATATTCTCCGTCTCGGGCCAGTCCATCGGCCGCATTGAACGCAATACGGAATACGGCATCTTCGGCCGCATGGACGTCGACTATGAGAACGGCTGGTGCGGCGAGATTCCGCTTGCACGGGCCAGCGAGGCGCATGTCGGCGGCGCGACGCTTCTGTCCACCGTGTCCACGGAGGGCGTGAAGCCTTACGACTGCGAGATCGTGCGCGTCAGCGAGCAAACCGAGCCCGCGACAAAGGGCATGGTGATACTGGTGACCGACCAGGACCTGATCGAAAAAACGGGCGGAATCGTGCAGGGCATGAGCGGCAGTCCGGTGCTCCAGGATGGGAGGCTTGTGGGCGTGGTCACGCATGTGTTCGTCAACGATCCGTTGAAAGGATACTGCGTGTATGCCGAGTGGATGTACGAGTGCATGGAAGGCCAGGTTTCTTAGCCAGACGAGGGGGTGGGATGGGGGATATGAGAAAGAAACTGGTGATTGTCAGCGGCAGCGATGTGGATGCCGAAAAGTTGGCGAATGCGTTCTGTTACTTGGAGAATTTCACCATGCTGCCCGCGCTGCGCCTGGGCGGACAATTGATCGCGCTGCTTGGCAACCGCGGCGTCGACGCGGTGCTGCTCGACCTTTTCCTGCCGGACATGGACGGCATCGCGGTGCTGGACCGCATTGCGGAGCTGGGGCTTGCGGACCCGCCGGTCATATTTGCTATGAGCGCGCTGACGGACGACCGGCTGCTGAACCTGCTCAACAACAGGGTGCTGTACTGTTTTTCAAAGCCGCTCAACTACGAGATCGTGTCGCTGCGCGTGTCGGAGCTTCTGCGCGCGCAGGAGCATCTGCCGATGACGCAGCCGACGACGCTCGAGCTGATGGACCGCAAGATATCCGAGTGCATCCGCGCGGTCGGCGTGCCCGTGCATCTGAAGGGATACTACTACCTGCGCGACGCCATCCGCATGTACGCGCTGTCTAAAAACCCGGTGGAGCTGTGCATCACGACCGACATCTATCCCGCCGTGGCGAAGCTGTACAACACGCGCGCGACGCTCGTCGAGCACGCGATGCGCAACGCCATCGAGATCGCCTGGACGCGCGGCAACCTCAACGTCATATTCGAATACTTCGGCTACACGGTCAACGACCACAAGGGCAAGCCCAGCAGCCTGGAGTTCGTCGCGATGATCGCGGAGCGCGTGCGCATGCAGTTCCGCTGCGCGCAAGAACGTTGACGAGGGCGGCGGGCGGTGATACACTTTTTCGCGGTGAGGTGAGCTGTATGAAAAAACGGGTGATCCTGATCGTGCTCGACAGCGCGGGCATCGGCGAGATGCCGGACGCCGCGGAGTTCGGCGACGCGGGCTCGAACACGATCGGCAATATCTATAAGGTGCGCGGATATCTGGACGTGCCGAATATGAAAAAGCTCGGCCTGTTCAATATTTTAGGCAGCGGCCTGCCGCCGACGGGCGGCCCGCTCGACGGCGCGTTCGGCAAGTGTGCGGAGGTCACGAAGGCTAAGGACACGACGTGCGGGCACTGGGAGATGGCGGGGCTGCCGCTCGACCGCCCGTTCGAGACGTTTCCTATCGGCTTCCCGGCGGAGCTGATCCGCGCGTTTGAAGCGCGCATCGGCCGCGGGACGATCGGCAACTGCGTGGCAAGCGGCACCGAGATTATCGCCGCGCTTGGCGACGAACAAGTAGCGACCGGCAGGCCGATCGTGTACACGTCGGCCGACAGCGTGTTCCAGATCGCCATGCACGAGGACGTGATTCCGCTTGCCGAACAATATAAAATCTGCGAGACGGCGCGCGACCTGCTCGACCGCAGCGGCCACATGGTGGGCCGCGTGATCGCAAGGCCGTTCACCGGAAAAAGCGGGCATTACGCGCGCACGGAGAACCGAAAGGACTACGCGGTCGAGCCGTTTTCGGACACGATACTCGACGCGCTCACCGCGCAGGGCCTCGAGGTCGTCGGCATCGGCAAGATAGAGGACATCTTCTGCCACCGCGGCGTTACGACCGCGGACCACACGCGCAACAACCGCGACGGCATCGCGTCCACGCTGCGCTTTATCGAAAGCGGGCAGGGCGCGTTCATATTCAGCAACCTCGTCGATTTCGACATGCTCTACGGCCACCGCAACGACGTGGAGGGCTACGCCGCCGCGCTCGAGTATTTTGATTCGCGCCTGCCCGAGCTGATCACGGCGCTTGATCAGGGCGACATATTGATGATCACGGCCGACCACGGCTGCGACCCGACGACGAACAGCACGGACCATTCGCGCGAGTACATCCCGCTTTTAATCACGGGGCCGATAGTGAAAAAGGGCGTCGACCTCGGCGGTCGCTCTTCGTTCGCGGACATCGGCGCCACGGTCTACGCGTACCTGACCGGGGAGATTTGGCCGACCGGAGCTTCCTTCCTGCCGGAGATACTGGAGGAAAAAAATGCGTGACGCGATCAGCGCCGCCGTTGCGGAGCTTTCCCCGCTGTGCGGCGACAACTGCCGGATCGGCCTGATCCTGGGCTCGGGCCTGGGCGACTATGCCGAGGGATTGCTGCACAAAAAGGCCGTCTCCTACGCGGACATCGAGGGCTATCCGACGGCGTCCGTGGCGGGGCACGCGGGCCGGTTTGTCGTCGGCGAGAAGTTCGGCAAGCGCGTGATCGCCATGCAGGGCCGGTTCCACTATTACGAGGGCTATCCGCAGGGCGCCGTCGCGCTCGGCGTGCGCACGATGAAGCGGCTCGGCGTGACGCACCTGCTCGTGACGAACGCCGCGGGCGGCGTGGACACGGCGCTTTTGCCCGGCACATTGATGCTCGTGTCGGACCACATCAACTTCTCGGGCAACAACCCGCTGATCGGCAAAAACGATGACTCGTTCGGCCCGCGCTTTCCGGACCAGAGCGACGTCTACGACCGCGCGCTGCGTAAAAGCGCGCTTGAGGCCGCAAAGCGCGCGGGCATCGCGCTTGCCGAGGGCGTGTACATGATGTTCTCCGGCCCGGCGTTCGAGACGCCGGCGGAGATCCGCATGGCGCGCGTACTCGGCGCGGCGGCGGTCGGCATGTCGACGGTGCCGGAGGCGATCGTTGCGACGCACTGCGGCATGCGCGTGCTCGGCGTTTCGCTGATTACGAACATGGCTGCGGGCGTGCTCGACCAGCCGCTCTCGCACGAGGAGGTGTTCGCCGCGGCAAAAAGCGCGTCCGGCGAGTTTGCGAAGCTGGTCGATACGATCCTCTCCGAGGTCTTTTAGCGGGCGCACCCGTTTTCGCGCATGAACCCCCGGTGTTTCGACATATATTGTTTTGAAACAACGGGGGTGTTTTTGTATGAAAAGAATCGCTGCGGCCCTGTTTGCCGCGCTGCTTTTTCTTTGCGGTTTTCCGGCGGCGCTGGCCGAGGAGCAGACGCTCGACGCCGAGCTGCCCGCGCTCGGCTCCTACCTTCTGACCGAGTCGACGACCGGCCAGCGGATTGCGGGCAAGAACGAGGGCGAGCGGTATTTCGTCGCGGGCCTGTCCAAGCTGCCGGCGATATTGACGCTCGCGCAATCGTTCGACGACGGCACCGTGTCGGAGGACACGGTCATGCGGGTAAGCGCGCGCGCGGCTGCCGTGTCCGGGCCGACCGCCTTCCTCGAGGAGGGGGAGCAGATCAAGGCAGGGGCGCTGATGAAGGCCGCGGTCATGATCTCGGCGGGCGACGCGATCATTACATTGTGCGAGAACGTGTTCGGCTCCGAGGGCGTGATGCTCGAAAACATGGCGGTCACGATGCGCCTTTTAGGCCTCGAGCGCGAGCAGACCAGCGTCTTGGGCGCCGAGACGCCGTTCTCCGCCGAAACGCTCGCGGCGCTTGGCTCCGCCGCCGCCAAAAGCCCGACGTTCTCGAAGTATTCCGCGCTGTTCCTCGATTCGATCCAGCACGACGACGGCCGCGAAACGGAGCTGGTCAACGCCAACCGCATGGTCCGCTTCTACGCGGGCGCGTCCGGCGTGCTGACGGGCTCCTCGCAGCAGGACGGCTACTGCGGCGTGATCTCGGTCAATCGGAGCGGCACGACTTTGATCGCGGTCGTGGTCGGAGCCAAGGACTCCGGCATGCGCTTTAATGCCGCGGAGGCCATGCTCAACTACGGCTTCCAGAACTTTACCGCAAAGCAGCTTGCCAAGGCGGGCGGCGTGCTCGTGCCCGGCGTGCCCGTGCGCGGCGGCTCGAAGAAGACCGTCAACCTGATCGCGCACGAGGACGTGACGGTGCTCGTCAAAAAGAACCAAAGTAAGCTGCTCGAGACGCGCGACGTGCCGGACACGCTGACGGTCCCGATCACGGCCGAGGAGATCGTGGGCATGCTGACGTACGCGGACGAGGCGGGCGCGGTGGTGGCCGAAATCAACCTCTATTCGGACGCGGCGGTCGAGCCGTTCGGCATACTGGACATCCTGCGTCGCATGATGCGCGATTTTGCCGCTTAAGTTGCATATTCGCCCGCGTTCCCGTATAATGAACGCGAAGAATCTGCAAGGAGAAACCAACTTGTTTTCACGCATCCGAGAGCTCTTTACCGATCCGCTGCGGCTCCTCTACGTGCTGCCCGCGATTTTGATCGGCCTGACCGTGCACGAGTGGGCGCACGCGTACGCGGCCTATAAAATGGGCGACCCGACGGCCAAAAACCTCGGCCGCATGACGCTCAATCCGTTGGCGCACATCGACCCGTTCGGTTTTTTGATGCTGATCCTCGTCGGGTTCGGCTGGGCCAGGCCCGTGCCGGTCAACCCGCGCAACTTCAAGAATTTCAGGCGCGACGACATCATCGTGTCGCTCGCGGGCATCGCGGCAAACTGCGTCGTCGCGTTTTTGGCGACCCTCATATTCTATTTCGGCGCGTACAAGTGGAACCTTCTGGAAAACGCCGCGTTCACCGGCATCATGACGGGCATCATCGGCATCAACCTGTCGCTGATGCTGTTCAATCTTCTGCCCATCCATCCGCTCGACGGCTCGCACGTGGCCGAAAGCCTGTTTTACCGCAAGGCGCCGCGCTTCTTCAACTTCCTGCGCCAGTACGGGCAGTGGATTTTAATCGGGCTTTTGATCACGAACACGCTCTCCTCGGCGCTCAGCGCGGCCGTGAACGGAATCTTCTCCGCGTTCTCGTCCGCGGCGCTGTTTCTCGTCGGGCTGTTCTAGGCCCGGACGGAGGGGGATATGGCGTATTCCGTTCACCTGGCCCAGTTCGAAGGTCCCCTGGACCTGCTGCTGCATTTGATTTCCGAGGCGGAGCTGGACATCAAGGACATCTTTATCTCGCAGATCACGGCGCAGTATCTTTCGTATATGGACGAGGTGGACGCGCTCGACATGGACAAAGCGAGCGAGTTTTTGTCCATGGCCGCGACGCTTTTGTACATCAAATCCCGCCAGCTTCTGCCCAAGCCGCCCGCCGAAAGCGAGGAGGGCGAGGACCCGGAGGCGATGCTGATCCGGCAATTGCGCGACTACCAGGCGTTTAAAAAGGCGGGGGAGGAGTTTAAAACCCTACTCGACCGGGCGGCCAGGAGTATGACCAGGCTGCCGGAAGACGTGCTTTTGCCGCCGCCGCAGGTCGAGCTCGACGGCGCGACGCTCGACGGGCTGATGCTCGCGTTTAGTGAGCTGATGCGGCGCGGCGAAGCGGAGCGCAAGCAGGACCACACGCAGCGCGTGCGGTCGGACCGCTATACGGTCCGCTCGCAGATCCGCAAGATTCGCGAGGCGCTCGCGTGCGGCTCCGCGCTGCTGTTTACGGACCTGTTCGCCGCGGACGCCGACCGGCTTGAACGGATCGTAACGTTCATGGCGCTGCTTGAGATGCTGCTGCACGGCGAGGTCCATATCCGCCAGGGCGTGCCGTTCGCGCCGATCATGGTCAGCGCAAAGGCGCTGCTCGGCGACGAGGAATCCGAATACGACTATCTCGACGACGAATCGGAGTAGATACATTGGATAAAAAAACGTTCAACACGCTCGAATGCATGCTGTTCGTCGCGGGCGATCCCGTGCCCGTGGCGGAGATTGCGCGCGTGATGCAGCTGAGCCGCGCCGACGCGCACGCGCTGCTCGCCGATATGGAGCAGGTCTACCGCAGCGAGGAGCGCGGCGTCCAGCTGCTCGTGACCGGCGAGACCGCGCAGCTTGTCAGCAACGGCGCTTACATCGATCAAGTGGAGGCGCTGATGCAGCCGCTCGAACGAAAGAGCGTCTCGCAGTCGATCCTGGAGACGCTCGCGGTGGTTGCGTACCGGCAGCCGGTCACGCGCGCGGACATCGAGAACATCCGCGGCGTGCGCTGCGATTATGCGGTCGGCCAGCTTGTGCGGCTCGGCCTGATCGTGGAGGTGGGGCGCAAGGACGCCGTCGGCCGTCCGATGCTGTTCGGCACGACGGACAAGTTCCTGCGCCAGTTCGGCCTGCACTCGCTCGACGAGATGCCGGAGTTTCTGTGTTTTTCCGGGCTGGACAGCGAGGAGGCCGCGCAGCTGACCGTCTAGTCGAGCGGCAGCATTTTTACGTTGACGTCGCCGTCCTCGACGGTCAAAAGCGCGCACGACGGCTTCGAGCCGCCCAAAGGCCGCGTCAGGCTGCCGGGGTTGACGATCAGGATGTCGCCCTGCGCCTGCAAAAGCGGCACGTGCGTGTGTCCGAACAGCGCCGCCGCGCAGTGCGTCTCCTTTGCGCGCTCCGCAATGTGGTAAACGTCCCGGAACCGGTCGCCGTGCACCAAAAGGAGCCGCGCGCCGCCGAGATCCACGATCTGCTCGGCGGGGTACGTGCGCTTGAAGTCGCAGTTGCCGCGCACCGCGTAGAACGGGACTTTGACGCTCTTTGCGATCAGCTCCGCGTCCGCGCCGAAATCGCCCAGGTGCAAAAACGCGTCGATTGGGCCCATGGCGGCAAGCGCCGCGGGCAGGCGGGCCAGGTTCCCGTGCGTGTCCGAAAAAACGCCGATCTTCATGTCGATTCCCTCTCCAGCATCATTCGCAGATTGGTGAGCGCGCGCTTGCGGTGGCTGACCAAATTCTTTTGGTCCGCCGGCAGCTGAGCAAACGATTGTCCGAGCGGTTCATAGAAAAAATACGGGTCGTAGCCGAAGCCGTTGCCGCCGCGCGGCGCGCTCAAGAGCCGCCCCTCGACCGAACCCTGGGCGACGAGCGTGGGCCGGCCGCGTCGCGCGAGCGCGACGGCCGAGACGAAGCGGCAGCCGCGCTTTTCTTGCGGAACATCGCGCATCTCTTCCATCAGCTTCCGGTTGTTCGCCGCGTCGTCGTGGCCTTCTCCCGCAAACCTTGCCGAATGCACGCCCGGCGCGCCGTTGAGCGCGTCGACGGCAAGGCCGCTGTCGTCCGCGAGCGCCGCGTCGAAGTCCGTTTGCGAGAGGACCTCCTCCGCCTTCTTGACCGCGTTCTCGGCGAACGTTTCGCCGTCCTCGACGACGTCGATCGAAAGGCCCGCCTCGGCGAGCGTGCGGATGTCCGGAAACAGGCCGGCCAGGATCTCGCGGATCTCACGGACCTTATGCGCGTTGTTGGAAGCGATAACCAATCTCATGCGCAAGAGTGTATCAGATTTTTTACCGCGTGTAAATGCGCGCGTTCGCGAGAACGCGCGCGGGGGCGTGCTGAAAACTGCGGCCGCGCCGGGATTAGGAAAGCGGGTTCGCGCTGCTGGTGACGACGATCGGTTCCTTGGTGATCACCTTGCCCGCGGATTCGAGCACGAGCTTTTTCACCGCGCCGAACTGCGAGCAGGTCAACGAGAGCGTGTCGCACGCGGCGGCAAACGCTTCCTGCTCCTCCTCGGCGGTCAGCGCGAGGAACGGCTCCGTGAACGTGAGCGTGGCCACGCCGTTCATCAGCGTCGCGGACGCGAGCTGCGTCCCCTCCGGGAAGCACGGCGAGACCTCGTACGCGGACGTGGTCTTGAGCAGCTCCTCAATTGTGCGCGCGAGGTTGGCCTGGCTCGTTAAGTACCGCGTGACGGGCACATAGAAGCCGCTGCCCGCGGCCTGATACCACAGCGTGACGGGGTAGAGCGTCGTGCCCGCCGCGATGGCCGGCAGGTCCTCGGGGTTCTGGATCAGCTCCGAGAACGGCTCTCCCACGAGCGTGCCGAACGGCAGCGTCTCGAGCGTCTCGCCGTCGAACGTGAGCTGCACGCTCCTAACGCCGTCGCAGCGCAGCATCGTGTTGACGATCGAGGTCACGGCGGTCTGCTCCGCGTCCTTGTCGGTCAGCTGTGGCAGCTCGCGCACGTCGACGGTGGCCGTGCCGCCGGCCGCCGTCTCCACGGCGAAGCTGACCCCCTCGGGCAGCGTCGGCGTCAGGCCCGCGCCGGAAAGGCCGGCGGCGTTGTCGACCGAAGCGACGAGGAGGCTCAGCGTCTGCTGCGGGATATCGGTGTCCAGCGGCACGCTGCGCTCCACGGGCACGAGCAGGCCGGCCCCGCCGTCGTAATACACGGTCGTGGCAAAAAGCCCGGTCTTCATGGCGTCCTCGTCGTGTTCGGCCGCCTCGTTCGCAACGGGCACCTGGCACCCCAAAAGCGCCAACGCGATGATCAAGATGAAGGATAAAGCAAAAAAGCAACGCCTGCGCATACCATCCACTCCTTTATCAAACGATATGACGCAGGCGCCCCGTGTATGTATCAGTCTATGCGGTGATATCCCGCAATCGCCGTGGGGTCCGGCGTGATGAACGCGGTGTGGTACGTTGTATACACGACCATGCCCGGCCGCGCGCCGGCCGGCTTTTTGACGAAGCGCCGCGGCGTGTAGTCCACCGGCACGTTCGAGGACGCGCGCGATTTGCTGTACCAGGCCGCGAGCTGGCAGGCCGCGTACAGCGTCTCGCGGCTTGGCTCCCCCGCGCAGTCGACGATCACGTGCGAGCCGGGGCTGTTCTTGACGTGGACGAAGTAGTTCTCCGGCGCGGCCTTATGCAGCGTCAGCTCGTCGTTCTGGCGGTTGTTTTTGCCGACGTAGATGCGCGTGCCGTCCGCGGCAAGAAACTGCATGGGCTTGGTGGGCGGCGATTTTTGCCGCTTCTTTGCGCCGGAATCGGCCTTCATGTACCTTAGCGCGATCATCTCGTCGCGGATCTCGGCAAGCTCGCGCGCGTCGCCGCATTTTTCGATGTTGTCGAGCTGGCCTTCGAGGTAGCCGATCTCCATAAGCAGGCCGTCGCGGCGCGAGAGCGCGTATTCGCGCGCGGTCCGGCTCTTGCGGTACCGCTTGAAGTACCGCTGCGCGTTCTCCTGCGGCGTCAGCAGCGGGTCGAGCGCGACCGGAACGGCCGCGGGCGGGTCAACGTAATAGTTCTCGAGCGCGGCGACGCTCAGTCCGCGGCGCAGGCGGTAGAGGTTCGCGGTAATCAGCTCGCCGTACAGCCGCAGCTTCTCGTGCGCCTCCTCGCCCTCGATGGCCTCGTTGTAGACGGCGAGCTTGTTGATTGCGCGCCCAAGGTGGTTCTCGACCGCGCGGCGCAAAGTCTGGCTGTTGCGCTGGACGCGGACGATGCGGTCCTTCTCCTCGTAGAACGCGTCGTACGCGGCGGAAAGGGTCCCCATGCGCTCGCCGCCCTCGACGAAAAACGGGAACACGCCCACAGGCTCCGACAGCGCGTTCCTTACGAGCGTCGCCTCGTACGGGCCGTCGCTTAGAGCAAGCAGCCGGTCGGCGATACGGCCCGGCTGCGTCTCGTCCGCGGCGAGCGCGCGCGCGGCGGCCTTGGACAGGCCGAGGAAGCGGTCGCTCAGGAACGCGTCGGGGCGCTCGGCGGTTGCGATCAGTCCGGTAAGCGCGCCGCGGTCGAGCGCGAACGCGTCGAGCTTGTCCTGCGCGGGTGGGTTTTCGTAGCAAAAGCCCGGCAGCACGGCGCGCACGCTCGACGCGCCGAGGCCGACGCGCTTGATCGCGTCGAGAATTGCGCCGTCGGGGCCGACGAGCACGATGTTGGAGTACTTGCCCGTCAGCTCGACGACGAGCCGGTAGCGCGCCTCGTCGAACAGCTCGTCGCGCGATATGATCGTGAGCGTTGCGATGCGGTCCATGCCGGTCTGCTCGATGGACTCGATCCTGCCGCCGACGAGCTTTTTCCTTAGCAGCATGCAGTACGCGGGTGCCATGTCCGGGCTTAGGTAGGCAAGCTCGGTCGCCTGCACGCGGCCGTTCTGCGGATGGCACGAGACGTACAGCTTTTTTGCGGAGCCCGCGGCGCGCACGGTGACGAGCAGCGCGTCGCAGTCCGGCTGCTGCACCTTGTCGATCTTGCCGCCGACGAGGGGCTGCAGCTCGTAGAGCATCGCGCGCAGCGACAGGCCGTCCATGGCCATAGAAAGTGCCCTCCTTCTTGCTTGCGTAAGACGCGATCCTTCGCGGCTTTTGTTCGGGAACGGTTTTATTGTAGCGGCTTTGGCTGCGCCGGGCAAGGAAAACGGACGCCGCATGTGCTGCAACGTCCGCTCAATATCGAAACTACCGTATGGACTTACTCGGCGACGGCGCGCTTCTTGGAAAGCTGCGCTTTCTTGCGGTTGGCGGCGTTCTTATGGATCACGCCCTTGGCGGCAGCCTGATCGACGGCGCTGACGGCATTCAAAAACGCCGCGTCCGTGGCCTTCGCATCGCCCGCAGCGACCGCTTCATCGTAGCGGCGGATGGTCGTCTTCATCTCGGACTTTACCATACGGTTACGAAGATTCTGTTTCTGGGATACGCCGATCCTCTTGATCGCGGACTTGATGTTTGCCAAACCTGTACACCCCCAATCCTAGGAAATTTTAAACTCGAACAGAGGACATTTTACCATACCGGCACGGCCAATGCAAGCGGTATTTCGCACATTCCGCTTTCAAACGGGCAGGCGTTTTGCCGCGATGCGCTTGAGCCGGAGCGTATTGGTCAAAACCGTGACGGACGAGA
>CAZKGE010000015.1:0-2841 GCA_964552065.1 uncultured Oscillospiraceae bacterium
CTTGGAGAGGTCGAACGTGGCCTTGTAGTCCCCGTGTACGGAGACGACCTTCGCGCCGAATATCATGAGCTGCGCGACTTTCCCCTCGGGCGCGCGCTCCGGCACGAAGATGACGGCCTTGAGCCCCATGCGCGCGGCGCTGCCCGCGCAGCTTGAGGCGGCGTTGCCCGTAGACGAGCACGCGATCGTGTCGTAGCCGAGCTCGAGAGCCTTAGCCACCGCCACGCCGGACGCGCGGTCCTTGAGCGAGGCCGTCGGGTTGAGGCCGTCGTCCTTGATGTACAGCTTCCGTACGCCCAGCTCGTCCCGCAGCTTTCGGCTTTCATATAAAGGCGTCCAGCCGATGCGCAGATGGCTGGAAAAATCAGCCGCGGCAAGCGGCAGGAGCGCCTTGTAGCGCCACATACTGTTGTCGCGGTCGTTTCTGAGAGTTTCCTTCGAAAGCGATTTTTTCACTTCCGAGTATCTGTAAAGAATGTCGAGAATTCCCTTTTCCCCACACGTCGGGCAGGTCATGCGCTCCGGTGCGGGAGGGTACACCCCGCCGCAGACAGTGCAGCGATAGCCCTCCACGTGCTTCATCGGTTACCTCTCAACGCAAGTTTTTTTGGGAGAATACGAAAGTATCATACATCATCACACGCCATTTGTACAGACCATTTGACAACAAGCAAAATGTTTTTGTGAGCAGAAAAATATTCTTGTTTTTCCATTGTGCGGCATTGCATTTTCCGCAATTGCCACGGTATAATATGGCTGAAGCGCAGTTCTTTATCCATTCCAGCTCAAAAAGGAGGCACGCGCCATGCTGCTGATCGGAAACGGAAGGCTCGTCACGCGCGACAACGGAATCTACTACGAAAACGGCTCGGTCGCCGTCGACGGCCGCCTGATTGCCGACGTCGGCCCGACGAGTGCGGTAAAAAGCCGCTACCCGGACGCGGAGTTTCTCGACGCGCGCGGCGGCGTGATCCATCCGGGGCTGATCAACGCGCACAACCACATCTACAGCGCGTTCGCGCGCGGGCTGTCGATTGCTGGCTACAGCCCGAAGAACTTCAATGACATCCTCGAGGGCATGTGGTGGAAGATCGACCGGAAGCTGACGCACGAGAACAACGCGCTCTCGGCCGAAGCCACCTATATCGACTGCATCAAAAACGGCGTGACGACGGTGTTCGACCACCACGCGAGCTACTCGGCCATCGAGGGCAGCCTCGACGACATCGCCTCCGCCGCCAGGAAATATGGCGTGCGCACAAGCCTGTGCTACGAGGTGTCCGACCGCGACGGCGAGGAGCGGATGCGCGAAGCCGTGCTCGAGAACGAGCGCTTCATACTGGCCGCGCAGGCGGACGATACCGACATGCTCAAGGGCATGATGGGGCTGCACGCGGCGTTTACGCTGTCCGATAAAACGCTCGCGTTCGTCAACGCGCACCGCCGCGGCGCGGGCTGCCACGTCCACGTGGCCGAGGGCCCGGGCGACGTGGCCGACTCGCTCAAAAAATACGGCAAGCGCATCGTAAACCGGCTCTACGACATGGACATCCTCGGTGAGAGGACGCTCGCGATCCACTGCGTGCACGTGTCCCCCGCCGAAATCCGGCTGCTCGCCGAAACGGGCACCGCCGTCGTGCACAACCCGGAATCCAACATGGGCAACGCGGTCGGCTGCGGGCCGGTGCTGCGCATGTGCGCCGAGGGCGTGCTGGTGGGCCTCGGCACCGACGGCTACACGAACGACATGCTGGAAAGCTACAAGGTCGGAAACATCCTGCACAAGCACCACCTCTGCGATCCGACCGTGGCCTGGGGCGAGATTCCGGAGATGCTGTTTGTGAATAACGCAAAGATTGCCGCGCGCTACTTTGAGAAGCCGCTCGGCGTGCTGAAGAAGGGCGCGTACGCGGACGTCGCCGTGTTCGACTACGACCCGCTCACACCCATGGACGGCAGTAACGTCAACGGCCACATGCTGTTCGGCATGAACGGCCGCTCGGCCGTGACCACCGTCTGCAACGGCCGCGTGCTGATGCGCGACCGCAAGCTGCTGGATGCGGATGAAACGCTCGTGATGCGGGAGTGCCGCAGGAGCGCGCAGTCGCTCTGGACCGCCGTCAACGGATAAGGAGGAAGCCATGTCCGACAGAATGACCCCGATCCCGTTCGATTCTCTGATGCGGTGGATTCTCGACGAACGAAAGCGGCACGGCGCCGTGTTCGGCGTGCGCAAGCCGTTTTTTGCCAGGCGCGGCAAGACGCTCGGGTTGTTCGGCGAGAAGCTCGAGACGCCGTTCGGGCCCGCGGCCGGGCCGCACACGCAGCTTGCGCAGAACATCGTGGCCGCCTATGTCGCGGGCGCGCGCTTTTTCGAGCTCAAGACCGTGCAGACGCTCGACGGCGAGGACCTGCCGGTTTCAAAGCCGTGCATCCTGGCCGAGGACGAGGGCTACAACGTCGAGTGGTCGACGGAGCTGCGCGTGCACGAGGCGTTCGACGAATACGTCAAGGCCTGGTTTGCGCTCAAGCTGATCGCAAAGGAGTTCGGCCTGGGCGACCCGGACGGCTTCGTGTTCAACATGAGCGTCGGCTATAATTTTGAAGGCATCACGTCGAAAAAGATCGACGATTTCATCGAAGGGCTGAAGAACGCCAAAGACACGCCGATTTGGAACGACTGCGTGCTCTGGGCAAAGGCGAACCTGCCGCGCTTTACCGCCGTCGACGCTGGGTACATCGACGGCATATCGCCCGCCGTGTGCGCGTCCGCGACGCTGTCGACGCTGCACGGCTGCCCGCCGCAGGAGATCGAACGCATCGCGGGGTACCTGCTGGAGA
>CAZKGE010000015.1:2851-18204 GCA_964552065.1 uncultured Oscillospiraceae bacterium
GGAGAAAAAGCGGCTGCACACGTTCGTCAAATGCAACCCGACGCTGCTCGGCTACGATTTCTGCCGCCGCACGCTCAACGGCCTCGGCTTCGACAACGTCGCGTTCGACGAGTTCCATTTCCGGGACGACCTGCAGTACAAAGACGCGGTGCCGATGTTCCAGCGTTTGCGGGAGAAGGCGGCGCAGTTCGGCCTCTCGTTCGGCCTCAAGCTTTCCAACACGTTCCCGGTCAAGATTACGAAAAGCGAGCTGCCGGGCGAGGAGATGTACATGAGCGGCCGCGCGCTCTACCCGCTGACCGTCGAGATGGCGCGGCGGCTCGCGGCGGAGTTTGACGGGCAGCTTCGGCTCTCGTTCTCCGGCGGCGCGGACGCGTTCAATATTGAAGATCTGTTCGACGCGGGCATCTGGCCCGTCACGCTCGCCACGACGCTGCTCAAGGTCGGCGGCTATCAGCGGCTGACACAGATGGCCGAAGCGCTTGAGGAGCGGCCGTACCGGCCGTTTGCCGGCGTCTCCGTCGGCAAGGTCACGCTTCTTGCCGAGAACGCGCGGCACGACGCGCGGCACACAAAGGCCATCAAGCCGCAGCCGGCGCGCAAGATCGACGACAAGGTGCCGCTGTTCGACTGCTTCATCGCGCCGTGCACGTACGGCTGCCCGATCCATCAGGACATTCCCGAGTACGTCGAGCTCGTGGGGAGGGGCGCGTACGCCGAGGCGCTTAAACTCATCGTCGAAAAGAACCCGCTGCCGTCCATCACCGGCAAAATCTGCCCGCACCGCTGCACGGACAAGTGCACGCGGGGCTTCCTTGAGGAGCATATCCACATCCGCGACGCGAAGCTTGCCGCCGCGGTCAACGGCTTTGACGCGTTCCTTCCGGCCGTCAAGCACGGCGCAAAATCCGGCAAGCGCGTCGCGGTGATCGGCGGCGGCCCCGCGGGCATGGCGGCGGCTTTCTTCCTTGCGCGCCAGGGCGCGGACGTAACGCTGTTTGAAAAGCGCGCCAAGCTCGGCGGCGTCGTGCGGTACGTGATCCCGTCGTTCCGCATCGGGGATGACGACGTCGACCGCGACGAAGCGTTGCTTGCCGCAATGGGCGTCGACGTGCGCTGCGGCGCGGCCGCGCCGTCCGTCGCGGAGCTGAAAGGGCAGGGCTGCGACGCGGTCGTGTTCGCCACGGGCGCGTGGGCGCACGCGCCGTCCACGCTCGGGAAGGGCGAGGGCGTCGACGCGCTGGAATTTCTGGAGAACATCAAGGCGGGAACGCTGCCGGACCCGGGCGCGGACGTCACGGTCGTCGGCGGCGGCAACACCGCCATGGACGCGGCCAGGGCCGCAAAAAGGCTCCCGGGCGTGCAGCGCGTGCGGCTGCTCTACCGCCGTACGAAGCGATACATGCCCGCCGAGGAGGAGGAGCTCCGGCTCGCGCTGGACGAGGGCGTGGAATTCTTTGAGCTGCTCTCCCCCGTCTCGCTCGAAAACGGGACGCTGACCTGCAATCAAATGAAGCTCGGCGAACCGGACGATTCCGGCCGCCGCTCCCCCACGGAGACGGGCGAAACGCTCGCGCTGCCTTGCAGCACGCTGGTGCTGGCGACCGGTGAGAGCGTCGAAACGGAGCTATTTATCCAAAACGGCATCGCGCTCGACGCGCACGGGCGCGTTGCGGCAAACCCCGACTCGCTCGAAACGTCCGTGCCAGGCGTATACGTCATCGGCGACGCAAAGAGCGGCCCGGCCACCGTCGTGGAGGCGATCGCCGGCGCGCGCAAAGCCGCCGACGCCATCGCGGGCGAATACCGTTACGAGGTCCCCGAGAACGCGAAGGGCTGCGCGGACGCCTGCTACAAAAAACAGGGCATCCTAAGGCTGTACGACGACGCGTCCAAGGAAAACGGCCGCTGCCTGACGTGCTCGACGGTCTGCGAGTGCTGCGCCACCGTCTGCCCGAACCGTGCGAACATCGCCATCGACGTGCCGGGCGCGCGCATGCACCAGATCGTGCACGTCGACAAGATGTGCAACGAATGCGGCAACTGCCGCACGTTCTGCCCCTACGACAGCGCGCCCTACCTCGAGAAGCTCACGCTGTTCTCGACCGAGCGCGAGTTTGCGGGCAGCAAGAACCAGGGCTTTTACCCGCTCGGCGACGGCACGTACCGCGTGCGGCTCGGCGAAAAGCTTTTCACGGCCCGGCCGGGCGATCCGTCGCTCGATCCGGACTTGTCGCGGCTGCTCGCCGCCATCGAAGCGGATTACGCGTACCTGCTGAACATCTAGCGCGGTGCGGACGTCCGCAATCCATCAGATTCCCGGAGGAACCGCCATGCCGTCTTTTTTCGTCAACGGCAGACCCGTTGAAACGGAAAAAAATCAAAAGCTGATCGCATTTTTGCGCGACGAACTGCGCCTGACCAGCGTAAAGAACGGCTGCTCGGAGGGCACGTGCGGCGCGTGCACCGTGCTCGTCGGCGGACGGGCGCAGCGCGCCTGCGTGCTGTCGATCGACAAGCTCGAGGGAAAGCGCGTCGTGACCGTCGAGGGCCTGACCGAACGCGAGAAGGCCGTCTACGCCTATGCGTTCTCTGCCGCGGGCGCGGTGCAGTGCGGTTTCTGCACGCCCGGCATGGTGATGGCCGCCAAGGGGTTGCTCGACACGAACGCCCAACCCGCGCGCGCCGAGGTCAAGGCCGCCATCCGCGGCAACCTCTGCCGCTGCACGGGTTATAAAAAGATCGAGGACGCGGTGCTGCTCGCGGCGCGGCTGTTCCTCGAAAACGCCGACGTGCCCGCGCCCGTTTCCGGCGGCGCGGTCGGCGAGCGCGCGCCGCGCGTCGACGCGCCGGGCAAGGTACTCGGCACGGCGATCTACGCGGACGACGTATATCTCGACAATATGGCGCACGCCTCGTGCGTGCGCAGCGCGCATCCGCGCGCGCGCGTGCTCGCCGTCCATACGGACGAGGCAAAAAGCGCGCCGGGCGTGCTCGCCGTGCTCACGGCCGCCGACGTGCCGGGCGCAAAAAAGATCGGACACATCGTGCAGGACTACGACGTGCTGATCCCGACAGGAAGCGTCACGCACTTTTTAGGCGACGCGATCGCATTAATTGTGGCCGAGACCGAGGAGCAGCTTGCGCACGCCAAATCGCTCGTCCGCGTGGAGTACGAGGAGCTGCCGCCCATCCTGTCGGCCGCGGAATCCATGAGGGAGGACGCGCCGCGCGTCCACGCGGAGCGCGACAACCTGCTTTCTCACGAACAGCTGCGACGCGGCGACGCGGACGCGGCGATTCAAAGCAGCCGATACGCCGTAACAAACCGTTACAGCCTGCCGTTTACGGAGCACGCGTTTCTCGAGCCGGAGTGCGCGGTCGCCTTCCCCGAGAACGGCGGCGTGCGCATCCTCTCAGGCGACCAGGGCGTCTACCAGACGCGCAAGGAGTGCGCGGCCCTGCTCGGCTTGCCTCCGGAGCGCGTGCGCGTGACCGCGATGATGGTCGGCGGCGGCTTTGGCGGCAAGGAGGACATGAGCGTGCAGCACCACGCCGCGCTCGCGGCCTTTACCGTCCGGCGCCCCGTCAAGGTGCGGTTGACGCGCGCCGAGAGCATGCAGATCCATCCGAAGCGCCACCCTATGGAGCTGGAGTTTACGACCGCCTGCGACGAGAACGGCATTTTGACCGGCATGCGGGCGCGGCTTGTCGCCGACTCGGGCGCGTACGCGTCGCTCGGCGGCCCCGTGCTGCAGCGCGCGTGCACGCACGCCGCCGGACCGTACAACTACCAGAACATCGACATCGAGGGCTTTGCGTACTACACGAACAACCCGCCCGCGGGCGCGTTCCGCGGCTTCGGCGTGTCGCAGAGCTGCTTTGCTACGGAGTGCAACCTCGATAAGCTTGCGGAGCAGGTCGGTATCACGCCGTTCGAGCTGCGCTACCGCAACGCAATCCGTCCGGGGCAGGTGCTGCCGAACGGCCAGATCGCGGACGAAACGACCGCGCTCGTCGAGACGCTCGACGCGGTGCGGCCGATCCTCGAACGGAACCCGAAGGCGGGCATCGCCTGCGCGATGAAGAACAGCGGCGTGGGCGTGGGCCTGACCGACGTCGGCCGCTGCCGCATCGAGGTGAGGGGCGGAAAGGCGCTTTTGCACTCGAGCGCGGCCTGCATCGGCCAGGGCATGGGCACCGTGCAGCTGCAGATGGTGTGCGAAATCACGGGCCTCGCGCCCGAAAAGATCGCCTACTGCGCGCCGGACACCGCCGACTCCCCGGACGCGGGCAACACGACGGCCTCGCGGCAGACGCTGTTCACCGGCGAGGCGGCCGTGCGCGCGGCCAAGCAGCTGAAGGAGGCGCTGGAACGGGCCGGTTCTCTGGACACGCTTGAGGGCGAGAGCTTCCTCGGCGAATACTCGGGTGTGACGGACCGCATGGGCTCCGACAAGGAGAACCCCGTGTCGCACATCGCGTACAGCTACGCCACGCACGTCGTCGAATTGGACGAAAACGGTTTTGTGGAACGCGTGACCGCCGCGCACGACGTCGGGACGCCGGTCAACCCCACGGCGCTCGAGGGGCAGATCGAGGGCGGCGTGGTCATGAGCCTGGGCTACGCGCTGACCGAGGATTTCCCGCTGAACAACGGCCGGCCGACGAGAAAATTCGGCGCGCTCGGCCTGTTCCACGCCGACCGCACGCCGGAGATTAGGAGCGTCTGCCTCGGCAAAGCGGGTCGCGACGGCCTGGCCTGCGGCGCAAAGGGCATCGGCGAAATCGCGGCCATCCCGACCGCGCCCGCCGTGCAGAACGCCTACTATCACCGCGACGGCGTGTTCCGCACGAAGCTCCCGCTCGAAAACACGCCGTACGGCAAGGGCTGACGCATAGGGGCGACGCTGGGACGGAATAAAGCGCCGAAGCTGGAGCAAAGCGGCGGCACCGCAGGTTTCGGCCAGCCCGCCAAACACAGGCGCCCCAACCGGTATCCGAACCCTTTTACAGGAGCTCCCGCCAAAAATAAAACGCCGGCCCGCGTCCTGCGCGCCGGCCGCGCGGCCCCGTCCGCCGCCAGATTCCATCGTTCGCTGCTTATCCTTCGGCCTTGAAAAAGCGGAACTTTCGCTCTCCGCCCACGGCGGCACGCGCCTTGATCATGCACTTCTTCGACTCGACCAGGAAGCCAAACTTGGAATACAGCCCGTGCGCGTCCTCCGTCAGCAGCATGCCGGTCAGATTTTTCAGCCGCGGCTCGGCGATGATCTCCGAGATCATCGCCTTGGCGATGCCGCGGCCGCGGTGCGCAACGTCCACGACCACGTCGCAGATATAGTACATCGTGGCAAAGTCCGTGATGACGCGCGCAAAACCGATCAAAAGTCCCGCGCCGTCGACCGCGCCCACGCAGAGCGAGTTTGTCATAGCCGCCTTGATCGTCGCGATGTCGCGGTTATGCGCCCAATATGTCTGACGAAGAAGATTCAGCACCGCTGCAGCGGGAATCTCCTCCGTCTGCCAGGTGATGTCGTAGTCCCGTCCCATGTGCGTATCATAACATATTTGTCGAATAATTGCGATTGTGATATTCTATATTACAGTTCAAAAAAGGAGAATTTCTGTATGTTTCGCGATAAAGTGGGCAACGTTTCCGTCGGAAAACTGATCTCAACCATCGCCGTCGCGCTGCTGGCCATCATTTTCCTCTCGTCGAGCTTCGTCGTGATCGACGCGGGCCACACGGGCGTCGTGCTCACGTTCGGCAAGGTCAGCAACACCGTGCTGCAGGAGGGCATCCACTTCAAGGTTCCGTTCGCGCAGCGGATCGTGTCCATCGACAACCGCATCGTCAAGCTCGAGGTGTCGACCGAGGCATTCTCGCGCGACCTGCAGACGATCTCGTCGATCGTAGCGGTGAACTACCATATCAATAAGGATATGTCCTACTCGATCTATAAGCAGGTCGGCCTGGGCTTTGAGGACGTGCTCGTCACGCCCGCCGTCAACGAGGTGCTCAAGGCCGTCACGGCCAAGTACACCGCGCAGGAGCTCGTCAGCTCGCGCAACGAGGTCAGCACGATGCTCAACGACAACCTCAACGAGAAGCTCACGGGCTACGGCATCTATATCGACGACCTCAACATCATCAACTGGGACTTCTCCGAGGAATACATCAGCGCCGTCGAGGCCAAGCAGGTCGCCGAGCAGACGCTGATTAAGACGCGCACCGAGCAGGAGCAGGCGCTCGTCGTGGCCAACACCGAGGCCGAAAAGCGTGTGATCGCCGCCGAGGCCAAGGCCAAGGAGATCCGCACGCTCGCCGACGCGCAGGCCGAGAGCAACCGCATCCTCGCCGAATCGCTGTCCGACCTTCTGATCCGCTATGAGACGCTGCAAAAATGGAACGGCGAACTGCCGAAGGTGACCGGCGGCACGACGCCGATCATCGACATTGGGATCGGGGAGTAACGGCGGGCGATTTGTCCGCAGCGATGCGGGTGATCGTGCAAACATTCATTGATATACAAGAGGGGAGAAGCCGATGCGGAAAATTCGGAATTTACTGATGCGTTATACTGTTGCAGTCGATATAGCCGAAGCGTTCTGTGCGGCCAGCGCGCTGTTCTACCTGTATTTTTCGGGCAAGACCAATTATTTGGCGACGCTGCTGCTCATGATCTGCTTTACACTCCTGTTTCACAGGCTACGCGACGATGGCAATCGAGACGCAAGGCGCGGCCATGTCATTGCCCTGACGGTTTCCGCCATACTCGCTGTCGCTATCGTTGTAACGAACGGCACGAGATTTGCGTGGGGCTTTGCCGACGGATATGAGGCCTACCGGTTTTTCATGAGCATCGCCGGGCTGTTCCTCCTCTATTTCCGCATCCTGCGCCATCTGTATGCCCGGCTGCTTAGTTCGGCTGATGCGCAACAAGCGCCGGTTCGGGGCCGGGAAAAGCGCGGCCGCCGCACGCTTCTCGTCTGCGCCGCCATCTGCTTTTTGTGTTATATCCCATATTTCCTCGCTGATTATCCTGCGGTTTTTTCTGCCGATTCCGTCTGGCAGATTCATCAGGCGCTTGGGGTCACCGCCTACAGCAACCACCATCCGCTGGTCCATACGCTGATCCTAAAGCTTTTCCTGAATGCCGGCCGCAGTCTTTTCGGCAGTCTCAACGCCGGCCTTGCGATGTACACGCTGCTGCAAATGCTGTTTTTGTCCACGGCGTTTGCGTACACCGTTTGGTGTATCGAGGAGATGGGCGCACCCACATGGCTGCGCAATGCGATTCTGCTGTTCTACACGCTGTTCCCATTACATGCGTTCTATTCCATAACGGTATGGAAGGACATTCCGTTCGGCGTTTTTGCGTTGCTGTTTACAATCTCCCTATGGCGGTTAACCCGTCTCCGCGATCAGATAAGAATTCCCCTCCGATATTGGCTTTCATGCTTTGTATTCGGTCTGTGCTTCTGCATATTCCGCAGCAACGGGCTGTATGCGTTCCTCGTCTGCATCCCGTTTTTGGTTGCCACGTTCCGCAGGCACTGGCGCCACGCCGTTCCGACCGTCGGTGCGATCCTGCTTTCCGTCGGAATTTACCAGGTCATGGTCACGGGTATTCTGCATGCCACCCCAGCCGCGCTGACAGAATCGCTCTCCATCCCGATCCAGCAGATTGCGCGTGTGCTCAAATATAACGGAGACCTCACGGACGAGCAGCCCCGGCTGCTCAACGCGGTCGCCAATACCGCAAATATTCCCGCATTATATAACGAGCACCTCTCCGATCCGATCAAATGGTACATCAACGACGAGGGGAACCAGCAGCAAATTGCCGAACATCCACTGACCTATCTCAAGCTTTGGATCGAGATCGGGCTGCAGAATCCGTCGATCTATCTGGATGCCTATATCGCGCAAACCCAGGGGTATTGGAATCCGAACGTGATCTACTGGACCAATCAGTGGGAAGATTTCCCGAACGATGTAGGATTACACAGCGACAGCCCGCTCAGCGATTCCGCCAAGGACGCCATATTATATTCGTTTCCGGCCGTCGTACGCCAACTGCCCGCAATCGGCATCCTTTGGTCCCCCGCGTTCTATACGGGGATGCTCGTCATACTGCTGGGCGCGGCGCTGCTGCGCAAACGCCCCATTCTGCCGTTTGCGCCCTGTTTTGCCGTTCTGCTCACGGTGTTGATCTCGACGCCCGTGCACGCGGAGTTCCGGTATATCTACGCGCTCGTCGCTACGATGCCGCTGCTCTTGGGAATCGCCTGCTGCGACGTTTTCAAGGGCGCGGCAACGTCCGGCGGCAATCCCCCGGCGGATCCCGCGCAAACGGGCGGGCCGGCGCGGACGTAACCGGGCCGGCGCGCCGGCTTTACAGGTTGTTTGTTGCAAAGGAAGGGGGCGCGACGGGCGCGCCTCCTTTTTAATCCGCCGCGTTATAAAACGCGTACAGTTCCTCGGTGGCGAGCGCAAACTTTGTGACGGAGAACGGCGCGTCCTTTGGGGAGATATAGTAGGTGTCGGTCAGCGTGTTGAGATCGACGCAGTCGCCGTATTTGCCGAGGTATTCGTATTCGATGTGGCAGGAGTAGAGCGTTTTGGCGCTCCATTCGACGCGATACGGCTCGCCTTCGTATACGCCGGAAAGCGCAAAGCCGTTCATGTCGTGCACAAGCGCAGCCTCGCCAAGCGGAATAAAGCCCCGCGCGTTCGGCAGCGACTGTACGGTCGCGCGGCACGCGCAGCCATACGTGCCGGCGCGCACCTCCGCGCGCACGTTCGCGCGCTCCCATTCGTACCAGTCCGGGATGTGCGAAAACTCCGTCTCGCCCTCGTCGGCGGCAAGCTCGCCAAGCTCCGTCATCGTCCAGCTCTTGCCGCAGGCCATGCAAAACAGTTTCCCGCCCTCCGAGCCCATGCGGTACTCCGCGCCGCAATGCGGGCACTGGTAGAGCACCTTATGCAGCCCTTCGGCGCGAAACGGCGCCGCAATGCGGACGCCGTTCGCCTTCTGCCATGCAAAATCGTCGTACCAAAACGCCGCGCGGATGCGCGCGTTGATCTCGCCGGCGGAAAGGGAGCCAAGCTCCGCGCGCGTAACGATCTGCGTCATCTCGGCCTGCGTGCCGCGCACGCCGCGGTCGCGCGTGTTCCAAAACGGGGCGTTGATATGGTGGCCGTGTATCATCAGCGTAACGACCGGCACATTCAAAAGCTTAATGAGCTTCCCCGTCGAGTCGGGCAGCGCCGACGCCGTGCCGCACAGCGAATACCGCGCCTCGGGGTACAGCACGAGCACGTCGCCGAACTTCAGAGCGGTTTTTAAGTGCCGGACCAGCGTCACGTCGGTCGTAAACTTCCGCTTGCAGATGCAGCCGACGCCGCGAAGCAGCCCCTCGCGGCCGATGAAGCCGTCGATCGCCACGACGTAGTTCGCGCGCTTTGGGAAAATCGCGGCGGTCGTCACCTTGAAGTCCAGAAACGCGTTGTGATTGCACAAGAGCAGATACGGGGCCGTAAGCCCGTCCATGTTCGCGCGCTCGATGCGCGTTTTATGCTTCCAAACGTCGGGAAAACTGAGCAGCCATGCAAGCGGACGCAGCAGCGCCGACTGCCGCCTGGGCGGGCGGGACATGTCGAAGCGGGGGAATTCTTCCTGTTTCATACGCCTCCAGACGCGGATACGCGCTTTTTTTGCAATAAATACCGCGCGACCTCGCGGCGGATGCCCTCCGAGAACGGCATGGGCCGGTAGCCAAAGTCCCGCGCGGCCTCGTCGTGCGCGTACGCGCGCGGCTCGACGAGCCGCTGCACCTTCTCGCGGTAGTCTATGCGGCCGATCGAGAGCAGGTACAGCGCCCACGCCCCCGCAATCGCGAACGCGTACGGCACCGACAGAAAACGGATGCGCTTGCCGAGGCAGCCGGCGATCCCGGCCAGCATCTCCCGAAGCAGGATCGGCCGCTCGCCGGAGAGCACGTATTGCTTATCGCGCGTTTCGTCCGGATGCGTCAGCACGTCCAGGTACGCCGCGGCCAGGTCCTCGCGGTGCACGGGCTGCAGCATAAAGCGCGCGCCCGATACCACGGGCATGACCGGCAGCCGGTCCGCCATGCGGATGAACTTTATCACATTCTGGTCGTCCAGATCGCCGTAGATCATGGTCGGGCGCAGCACGGTCAACGACGCGCCCGCCTCGGCGGCCAGTCGCTCGCAAATGGCGTCGATGCGGCGGTATTCTTTGCCCGCGGATTTATATTTGGAGTAAATTCCGGTCGTGTGCACGACGATCAGGCGCCGGATGCCCGCGGCAACGGCCGCGCGCACGACGCCCTCCGACCAATGGATGCCCGCGATGTGCAATAGCGTGTCCGCGCCGCGCATCTGCTCAATCAGGCGCGCTTCGTCCGTGATGTCGCCCGTCACGATCTCGATGGGCACGGGGCAGCGCAGGATCGCGGCCGTGTCGCTCTGCGCGCGCGCGACGGCGACGAACCGGAACGAAAGCGCGCGCTCCCTCCGCTCCTCCGCCAGCCGCTCGCAAAAACACGTGCCGGTGCGGCCGGTCAGGCCGGTGATAAAGACGGTCTCCTGCGCTATGCCCATCTACAGCTCCCGCATCTGGTAGCCGTCCAGCAGCTCGGTCACGTCGACGACGTAGCGGTCGAAGCGGTCGCGGTCCACGCACACGTCCACCGTCCTGCGGCCGTCTAAGAACTCGCCCGGGTCGAACAGCAGCGGCTCGCTGCGGAACGTGTAGATGGTCTTCGTCCCCTCGTCGCGGTACCGGCACGCAATGCGATACGGGCGCCGGCCGTTGACCGTTATCGAGGCGTCCGGATACACGTCCGTGATCTCGGCCTGAATCCGCACGCCGCTTGCGAGCAGCTCCTCGCGCCGCCTGCGCCGCAACGCAAGGTAGACCAGGCCGCCGCCGCCGAGGAGAAGCCACACGCCGGCCTGAATGCCGAACGCGACCACCGCCGTCCGGTCGCCCATCGCATAGACGAGCACCCCGACGGCCGCCAGCGCCAGGCCGACGATAAAGAATATGACGAACATCTTTTTCAGGAATTTGGATACGTTCATGGCGTGAGTATATCACACTTTCCGGCAATTTTGTATTCTGTCGCACGCAGGGCAAAAAAATACCGCTTCCTGCCGGTTTTCCGGAAAAAAGCGGTGATCTTCGGCCGATTGATCGGCTTTTTTAAAACCAGTGGGGTTTACGGCTGCGCAAGGTCCTCGAGCAGCGGCTCGAGCGCGGCTTTGACGCTGCCCTGCGCAAACGGGTTCTTCAGGTTTGCCTCCGCGAGCAGCTCGAGGTAGGGCCGGCTGCCGCCAAGATCGCACAGCTTGCGGTAGTCCGCCCACGCGGATACCCGGTCGCGCTTCATCTTGCCGTAGAATTCGAACGCGCCCACCGACGCGAGCGTGTAGTCGATGTAGTAGAACGGGTCCATGAATATGTGCAGCTGCTTGAAGAAGAACGCGCCGCTCGTAAAAATCGTTTTTCCGTCGTAGTCCCGGTGCGGCAGGTATTTTTTTTCGAGCGAGCGCCAAAGCGCGCGGCGTTCGGCGGGCGTTAAATCCGGCTCCTCGTAGACCCTATGCTGAAACTCGTCCACGCACACGCCGTACGGCACGAACGTGATCGCGTCGAGCAGATGGCGCATCTTGTACTTTCCCGTGCCTTCGCCGAAAAAAAGCTCCATCCACGGGTACGCGAAGTACTCCATGCTCATCGAGTGGATCTCGCAGACCTCGTTCGTGCTGTCCCAATACTCCGGCAGCGCCTGCGCCCTGCATGAGCGGAACGCCTGGAACGCGTGCCCCGCCTCGTGCGTCAGCACGTCCACGTCGCCGCTCGTGCCGTTGAAGTTGCTGAATATAAACGGCGCGCTGTAATCCGGAAGAAACGTGCAGAAGCCCCCGTTCGCCTTGCCCGGCCTGGTCTCGAGATTCATCAGCTCGTGCTCGCACATGAAACGGAAGAACTCGCCCGTCTCGGGCGAGAACTCGTCGTACATGGTCAGCGCCTGCGCCTCGAGGTACGCGCGGCCGCCGGAAGGGACCGCGTTTCCGTCCGGATACTGCACGGCCTCGTCGTAAAACTTCAGCTTCGGCACGCCGATGCGCTTGGTCTGCTCCTCGCGCAGCCGCGTGCACAGCGGCACAAGCTCCGATTGCACCTGCTCCCTAAAGCGCGCCACGTCCGCCGGGCCGTAGTCCGTGCGCCCGAGGTTCATGTACCCAAGCTGCACGAAGTTTTGAAAGCCCATCTTCTTGCCCATCTCGTCGCGCACGCGCACGAGCCTGTCGTAGAGCTCGTCAAAGCGCTCCTCGTTCGCCTCGAAAAAGCTCGCGTACGCGTCGTAGGCCTGCCGCCGCACGGTTCGGTTGTCGGACTGCAAAAGCTTGGCGATACCCGTCAGGTTGCGGCGCTCGCCGAGCAGCTCGATCTCGCACGAGGCGAGGAGCTTCTCATACTCGCTGGACAGCTTGTTCTCGCGGATCATCAGCGGCACGAGCTTCTTGTCGAAACGCTTGACCTTGAGCTCCGCGATCTTCAGGATCTGGCCGCCGAACTCCAGTTCGAACTCCTTTGCATACCGGCTCTTGAGCAGCGCCTCGTAATATCGGATGAACACGGGCGTAATCTCCGGGATCGCCTCGTTGAAAAACTCGTTCTCCTCGTCGTAGAACCGGTCGCGCGTGTCGATCGCGTGGCGGATCTCGACGAGCGTGCGCATTGTTGCGATCTCGCGGTAGACGGTTAAAAACGCGAACAGCGCGCGCTTGAACGAGCCGTAGGAGCGCGCGTTGCGCATGCGGAATATCGCGCGGTTCGCGCACGCGCGGAGCTTTTTCATGTCCGGCCGCTTATATATGAACTCCGAAAACACCATTGCCCTACTCCCCTTGCTCGATGATTTCGGCGATCGTCTCCCCGACGAACACCTGCCCCTCGCGCGTTAAGTGCAGCCCGTCCTCGCAGAGCAGCTCCGGCATGCGGTGATTAACCAGGCAGCGCGACCGCACGTCGATCAACATGCACTGCGTCCGCGCGGCGACCCGCTGCACGAGATTCGAATACAGCTCCTGAAAGCGATATATCTGCTGCTTGTCGCCAAGCCATTTTAGGATATTGTTCCCATTGAGCCTGTCCCCAACCAAAAAACGGAAATACCGCTCCGCGTCGATCGGCGGGAGCGTGAGCAGGATCGGCTTGACATGCGCGTCGTACAGCCGCTTGACCATGCCGCACAGCGTTTTATAGAACACCTCCGGCTTTGTCGCCGGCTCGTGAACGGCGTCCGGATTCTCCGAGATCGCCGCCCAGTCGAAGTTGCAGTCGTTGCCGCCGAACTCGAGCAGCGCGGCGTCGGCGAGAACGCCGCTTTCGAGGTCGCTCTCGAGCAGTTCGCTGCCGCGCGGCGCGGTAAAGCCGAACCGGGCGCGGTTTTCCAGCCGCACGCCGAGCCTGTCCGCCGCGACGGAGGCGGCGGTAACGTCGAGCGCCGTGTGGCGCTGCCGCTGCGGGTTCCAGATCACGCCCTTGGCAAGGGAGTCGCCCCAGACCGCGACGGAACGAATCGTGCTGTCCATGGTTTTTTCTACCTCTGACCCGACCGATTATATATCCATTATAACAGGGTTCCCCTGCGCAGAATGTGAAATTTTGGCGCTGTAAAACGCGAACCGGCGCGGCTTTTATCGGCCATCGGAAAACATTCGTTTTTCGATGGGGGCCGCTGCGGCGGGGCTTTTCATGCGGCCATAGCCTCGGACGGCTTTTGCCGTCTGTCGGCTTTGCGGCATGCAGGGAGTCAAAACCCGCGTACACGCCGCAGGTTTTGACGGATTATCTTGGTTAAGGCCTGATTTTTAGCTAAAACTTTGTCACCGCGCGTAGCGGGCCGTTAAAAACCCATTGGGGGGTTCGGGGGCCGCTGCCCCCGGAGGCGTTCCTCGCCGACGGCGGCGTGTACGGCGGCGGCGAAAAGCCTTGCCCGCCAAGGCTTTCCTTACAGGGTGTGCCGGCCGCGCCGAAGGCGCAGGCAAACCCTGTAACTTCAAAAAAGCGGCTTCGCCGCTTTTTTGATAAACGAACCGGCGCGGCTTTTGGCCGCGCCGGTTTCGCTTCTCGCTATCGCCGCGCATGCGCGCGGCAAGCGCTTTTACATGTTGTTCAGCTTCTCGTAGTAGGAGATCTTCTCCCTGGCTTCCTTCTCGGCGCGGGCAAACAGTTCGTCCGCGACGTCCGGGAACGTCTGCTTGAGCGAGGAGTAGCGCACCTCGCCCATGATGAAGTCGTTGAAGTCCGCCGTCGGCGGCTTGGAGTCGAGCGTGAACGGGTTCTTGCCCTCCGCGGCCATGTCCGGGTTGTACCGGTACAGCGGCCAGTAGCCGGCGTCGACCGCGCGCTTTTCCTCGGCCTGCGTCTTGCCCATGTTGATGCCGTGGTTGATGCAGGGCGCGTACGCGATGATCAGCGACGGGCCGCGGTAGGCCTCGGCCTCGGTGACCGCCTTCATCAGCTGGTTCGGGTTAGCACCCATGCAGACCCTGGCGACATAGACGTAGCCGTAGCTCATCGCCATCATGCCCAGGTCCTTCTTCTTGGTGCGCTTGCCCGCCGCGGCGAACTTGGCCACCGGGCCGGTCGGCGTCGCCTTGGAGGACTGGCCGCCGGTGTTGGAATACACCTCTGTATCCACGACGAGCACGTTGATGTCCTCGTCCATGGCCAGCACGTGGTCGAGCCCGCCGAAGCCGATGTCGTACGCCCAGCCATCGCCGCCGAATATCCAGATCGACTTCTTAGTCAAAAGGTCCTTGCTTTCGACGACCTCTTTGGCGAGCGTGCACGCGTCGCAGACGCAGACCTTGCCGTTTTGAATCCACTCGGCCTCCCACTGCGTGCCGGTCAGGTCCACGTCGACGCCGTCGACGCAGGCTAAAAGCAGCTTCTCGCCCGCGGCGCGCGAGCCGTCGGGATCGTCCATCTTCTCGAGCCACTCCGCGCCGGCAGCCTTGATCGCTTCCTCGGCATACTCGACCGCGATCAGCTTCTTGACCGTCTCGGCGAGCTTCTGGCGGCGCTGGTTTGTCGCCAGGTGGATGCCGTAGCCAAACTCCGCGTTGTCCTCGAACAGCGAGTTCGCCCACGCCGGGCCGTGGCCCTTCTCGTTCGTCGTATAGGGGCAGGTCGGCGCGCTGCCGCCGTAGATCGACGAGCAGCCCGTGGCGTTGGCGACGATCATGCGGTCGCCGTACAACTGCGTGACGAGCTTGACGTACGGCGTCTCGCCGCAGCCCG
>CAZKGE010000016.1:0-17521 GCA_964552065.1 uncultured Oscillospiraceae bacterium
GGGGGTTTTTGGCGTGCCCGAAAGGATTCGAACCTTCGACCCTCAGAGTCGGAGTCTGATACTCTATCCAGCTGAGCTACGGGCACAAGTTTAAAGTTGTCAAATTCTCGCCTGCAACCACCGGAGTCGGAGTCTGATACTCTATCCAGCTGAGCTACGGGCACAAGTTTTAAGTTGTCAAATTCTCGCCTGCAACCACCGGAGTCGGAGTCTGACAAACCTCCTATTTCCCGTTGATGGAGTAATCCTGTGTTGTTCCGTTCGGGCGCAGCACCTGCATGCGCGGCTGTGCCGCTTTCGGCTGCGCCGGTTCCCGCGCGGGTTCGCTGGCAGTTCTGATCTGATTGATGAGCGCGTAAGCCTCCGCAAACGTGTCCGCGAGCTTATCGGCTATCTGCGCAGGCTGTATTTGCGGCATTTCTTTGACCGGCAGGTGCCTGCCCTCATCGCGCGCGGGCGCCGTCGGTGTTTGTGCCTGCGGGAGAGGCTGCGCATAAGCGCGGCTATTGTTCTGTTCCGGCATCATGCCCTGAAACAACCCGTGCAGACAGTCCAGTTTTTGCCTGAGCTGCGTGTTTTCGTCGAGCAGCTGCGCGCGCTCCGTTTTCCAGGCTTCAATGAGCCGTGCCGCCTGCGAGAGCGTTTGCCTGAACTGCTTTGCTTCGGTTTCAAGCGCTTGCACCCGCTCCGCCGAGACACGCGCAGCCGCCGCCGTCGCACGGATACTCTCAAAGCTTTCGCGCTCCGATTCAAACTGCCTGACGGACTGAATCAGCGTCGTTAAACGCGTGTTCGCCGTGCCCAGCTGTGAATCCCGCTGGGCAAGCGTTTCTTTCAAGGTTTTAATCGCGCAGTTACGCGCCTGAATCTCGCTTTTTGCGGCGTTCAACTCCGATATCAACGTCTCCTGCTCGTGCTTTGCCGCCTTTGCCTGCTGTGTAAAGACGCGCTTGACGTCCTCCGCATAGGCGCGCACCTCGTCCGGATCGTACCCGGACAGCACGCGGCGGAACCGCGCGTCCGCATCCATACGGCTACGCAGCGATTCCACGCCGTCGTCCCTGTGATCCGCTCGTTCGCTCATGGCGCCACCTCCAGCCGGTCCCCGGCCCGAATTTTGCGTTTTGCCGCGGCGCCCGCGGGCAGCTCCAGCACGCGCTTCGCGCCACGCTGCGCCGGCCAGCTTTTGCCGGGCGCGAGCGCCTCGTCCACGCGCAGCACAAGCCCCGTGCGGTCAAAATACACCGCGTCGATGGCATACCGCATGCCGAACGTATGGATGCAGCTGCAGGGCGTCAGCAAAAGGCCGCCTTCTTCCGTCAGCGTCCGCCCCAGTAAGCCCCGCAGGCGCGCAAAATAATGATTCGCGTTCCATACGTTTGCGATTGCCGTGTTGTCTTTTAAAATCGTCACCATTTTCATCTGATCGCCCCTCATCGAAACACAGATATCAGGTTGACCGCCGCGGGACCAAGCAAAATAATGAACACCACAGGAAATATGAATCCGACCGTCGGCAGCATGATCTTGACGGGCGCTTTCGCCGCCCTGGCCTGAATGATCTGCTTCCGCTCCGTCCTGAGCCGGTCGGCCTGCGTGTCCAATACGTTCTTGACGGAGACGCCCAACTGATCCGCCTGCAGCAGCGCCGTGACAAACGCGGCAAGCTGCTTGACATCGCAGCGGTCCGCCATGTCCTTGAGCGCGGTTTTGCGCGGCACCCCCATCTGCACCTCGCGAATCGCACCGTTGAGTTCCGTAAGCACCGCGTTTTTGTTTTTTGAATACTGCCGGACGATCGCCGCGTCCAGCCCAAGGCCGGCCTCTACGCTCACCACGAGCAGGTCCATCACGTCCGGCAATTCGCGCGCAATCGCTTCTTTGCGGGACTTTACGCGCGCGTTCAGGAAGAATCCCGCGCCGTACACGGGAATGCACACGAGCACAAGCCCGATCAGCACGCGATAGATCTGATCGATCTTCAGAAGCAAAAACAACGCGATGGCGCCGGAGAGAAAAACGAGCAGCAGCAGGCTCTTGATGAACGAAAACTCCTGCACCGTAAGCGGAAGCCCTGCTGCCTTGAGCTGCTTTTCGAGCTTCAGGCTGACTTTTCCCGCCGCGGGCGCCCTGCTCTTACCGGCCATGCGGCGGATGCGCTCCGAAAAACGCTTGACCGCGGGACGAAACACGCGCTCTGAGAATGATTTCTTCAGTTCGTCGTCGCTGTAAACGCGCTCGGTTTCCTTGACCTGCATGAAGCGCTTGCGCATATGGTCGCTCTTTCTGCCGAGGCCGTTGAGCAGCGCCACAAACACAAGAAACACCGCGAGCGTACAGGCTAACACGACAAGACGCATGATTCGTCCCCCCTCCTACATCTTAATGTTGACGATTTTGCTGACAATCGCAAACCCGATCGCTTCCAGCACCACGCAAATCAGCAGCATGATCCTGCCGGGCCGTGTGGTGAAAAACATGTCCACATAGCCGGGATTAACGAACATCAGCAGCACAATGATGAAAATCGGCAGCGCTCCGATGATATAGCCGCTGAGACGCCCGGCGGAAGTCAGTGATTTCACTTCCCTCCGCATGCGGATGCGCTGATTGATCGTGTCGGAGATGTTCTCGAGAATCGTCGCCAGATTGCCGCCGATCTGCCGCTGAATCACGACGGCGGAACACATCAGGTCAAGATCCTGGTTTTTTGTGCGCTGTACGAGCCGCATAAGGCTCGCTTCCAGCGGCATGCCGAACTGCGTTTCCCGGTAGACCCGCATGAACTCGCGGGAAATCGGCTCCTCCATCTCATCCGCCACATTCTTCATGGACGTTTGGAACGACTGCCCCGCCCGAAGCGCGTTGCAGATGATGGTCATCGCGTCGGAAAGCTGCCGGCCAAACTGCGTGAGCCTGTTATTTCGCTTGATTGTGACAAAGCCGATCGGCGCCGCCGCGCCGACTATGACAAGCCCGATGGAGAGGCTCATCGGCGCGCCCAAAAACAGCGCAACCGCGGGGATGACCGCGCTCGTGAGCACCCATATGGTGATGAACTCCTCCGCGCGCAGCGCGACGCCGGCAACGTAGAGCTCCTCCGCAATCTGGTCCAACCTGCGCAACCGGGCGCGTTCTTTGCCGTTTTTCGCCCTGCGGGACGTGGATAATTCCGGCGCGCTGCCGAAAAACGAGCGGACGCGCTTGTCCATACGACGCTTTTGCTTCGTTTGCAGCAAGGCGAGGAGGTAAAACAGAAAGAATGCGGCTACCCCGCAGACGAATACAACGAGCATGCGCATCACGCAGGTTTCCTCCTTTCTTATTTGATGTCAATCGTCAATTCCCGCGTCACGAGAACCACTCGTCCTTGACGCCCGCGCCGCTTGCGGCGAGCTTGTCGCAGCAGCGGGGTTTGATGCCCGTCGCGCGGAAGCGCCCGGGCGCTCGCCCATCGCCAAAATCGTAAGAGAAGATCTCCTGCGTCACGATCACGTCGCCTTCCATGCCGGTTACCTCGCTGATGCTCGTG
Source organism: uncultured Oscillospiraceae bacterium (assembly GCA_964552065.1). Taxonomy (GTDB): domain Bacteria; phylum Bacillota; class Clostridia; order Christensenellales; family CAG-138; genus CAZKGE01. Next base: position 3,533 of record CAZKGE010000016.1, read on the forward strand.
ATCTTTCTGGAACCGTCGCGCAGACGCGCCTGCTGTACGATGATATCGATGGCGGAAGAGATCTGCTGGCGGATAGCGGAGACCGGCAGGCTCATGCCCGCCATGAGCACCATGGTCTCCAGGCGCGCGAGCATATCCCGTGTGGAGTTTGCGTGCCCCGTTGTCATGGAGCCGTCGTGGCCGGTGTTCATCGCCTGCAGCATATCCAGCGCCTCTCCGCCGCGTACCTCGCCGACCACGATGCGGTCGGGGCGCATGCGCAGCGCGTTTCGGACCAGGTCCCGAATCGTGATCTGCCCCTTGCCCTCCAGGTTGGCGGGGCGCGCTTCCAGCGTCAGCACATGCTTTTGCTGCAGCTGAATTTCCGCCGCGTCCTCAATGGTCACGATACGCTCGTCGTGCGGAATATAAGCGGAGAGCACGTTTAACAGCGTTGTTTTGCCGCTGCCCGTACCGCCGGAGACGACGATGTTAAGCCGCCCTTTTACACAGGCCTCCAGGAACGCCGCCATTTTGAATGTCAGGCTGCCGTAGCTAATGAGGTTTTCGATGTTCAGCGGGTTTTTCGCAAATTTACGGATCGTGAGTATCGGCCCCCGCAACGAAAGCGGGGGGATCACCGCGTTGACGCGGGAGCCGTCCATCAATCGCGCGTCCACCATGGGGGTTGCCTCGTCGATGTGCCTGCCCAGCGGGGAAACGATGCGGTCGATCACGTTGAGCAGTTGGTCGTTGTCGTAAAACGTCACGTCGCTGAGCGTGAGCTTGCCCTTTCGCTCGATGAACACCTGCTTTGCGCCGTTGACCATGATTTCGCTGATGGTTTCGTCCGCCAGCAGCTTTTCGAGCGGCCCGAGCCCGCGGATCGAATCGAAGATTTCGACCGCGATGCGGTTGCGTTCCGGCCGCGCCATGCTTGCGGCGTGCTCCTCCAGCGCGGATTCGATGATTGCGCGCGTTTCCGTTTCATTCGCGCCGCCGCCGTGCTTCTCCTCACGCTTGTTCAGCGCGTCGACCACCTGCAGATGCACGCGGTCGCGCAGCTGCGCGGACTCGTCGGCCTCCGCCGGCGCGCCCGCTCCGGCAGCCGCGGCGGGTGTCTTTTTATCCAGCCGTTCCAGCAGGCCCATGCTTACACCCCCCGAATCATATTTTTGGCGTAGGCGCGGATCGCCTTAACCGCTTTTGAGCGGGGCGCGCAGCTCAGCATAGGAATCCCGCGGTTCACCGCCATCATCGCGGATTTGAGGTCATACGGAATGACGAGCGCAACCGCGGTCTCCAATAAATTCGCCACGTCCTTGAGCTTGATGTTGGAAATGCCGTCCTTGTTGACCGCAATCTTGATTTTGTCCTGCAAATTCAGCGCTTCCATGAGCTTCATGCTCCGCTTCGCGTCGTGCAGGGCGGCGATATCCTCGTTGACCACGAGGAGGATGCTGTCCGCCGTTTCCAGCGCGGTGATCGCGCAGTCGTTCAGCGCGGACCCCATATCGAGCACAACATAGTCAAACTCTGTCCTAAGCGCCGAGAGGATCGCATCGATGTGTTCGGGTCGGATCAGGTCCGCGTACTCGGGCGAGCTGCTCGAGAGCATCGCCATCACGCCGCACGGGTGGCGGATGAGGTAGCTCTTGATTGTGGAGAGTTCAAACGAACGCTCCTCGACCATGTCCGCAATCGTATCGCCTTTCGGAATATCCAAAAAAACGCCGATGTTGCCGAACTGCAGGTTCAGGTCGATCAAGGCGGCTTTCTTATTCAGCACCGCAAGCGCGCATACGAGATTGACCGCGAGCGTGGTCTTGCCGACCCCGCCCTTGGGCGAATACACGGCGACCACCTTTGAATCATAGCTCGCGATTTTGTGCGTGCTGCTGCGGCGGTTCATGTCCCGGTTGGCGGCGAGCAGGATCTGGTTGCGGATCGCGCTCTCGCCGCCGCCGATGTCGATCACGCGCGCAATCCCGCTCTCCATGGCGCGGCTGATCGTGCGCGCGTCCACGCTGCCGGCCAGCAGGAGGATCGTGATGTCGCTCCTGGACGTGTACATCCGCTCCGCAAAGTCAAACTCCGTGTCCGGCACATTGCGCGTGCCGATTAGCAGCACGTCCGCCGGCTGCGAGCTTGCCTTTTTCAGCCCGTCTTGATCCGGCCGGAACGCGCTCACGATCCGGAGGGATTCGTCCAGCAGGAGGCCGGAGATATATTTTCTGTCCTCGGCGGAGAAAGCCGCCAGCATGATCCGTACGCCGTTCATCCGTTCTCCCTCAGTCCGCCTGCTTCAGCAGCGAGTCGCCGACGACAGGCCCTTCCGTGTTCCGGGCATGGTCGCCGGACGCGCGCAGCGCCAGCGTGACTACGCCGCTCTTTGCGCCCTGAATGACGCGCATGGCGTCCTCCGGCGATAAAAGCAGCGTCACGCTCGTATACACCGCTTCCGCGCCGTCCGCGCTTGCCGGCGCGGAAGCCAGGGACGTGCCCACGGCGGCTACGCAAACGTTCTGCGCCGCGACGACGGTGGTTGCCTGCGAAGGCTTTGCGCTTTGCGCCGTTTGCGCCGCGGCGTCCGCAGCCTGCGCCGTGCCCGGCAGTTCGTAAGTGGTCGTGGTATACGTGATCACATCCACATAATCACCGCGCTGCAAAAAGCCCGCGACGCCGGAAATCTCGTCGACCGCGACCGTTACCGCGCGCATGCCGTCCGGAATCACGTAGGAGAGCCCGCTGTCAGGCTGCCCCGGCTGCTTCAGCTTCGCGGGCAGCAGCTCCTCGCCTTCCAGAATATCGCTCTCGGTGACGTATCCGATCACCTCCTGCAGCGTATGCGCCGCAAGCGGGTGCCCGGTGCCCTGCGGCACCTGCTTGATGCGGACCATCTCGGCGGTGATCGGCGTAAACGCGGGAATATCGCCTGCCGCAACGACGATGTCCTCATAAACTACCTGCACCTGCTTCTGCTGCTCGAGGTTTCCGAGGTAAACGTAAAGCAAAGCGCCCGCGCACAGCGCGGCAATCAGCGCAAAGATGACGACTTTCTTCATACTGCCCTCCGCAGCGTTTCGTTGGAGCACTCCCGCATCCCGTCCGATGCAAACGGCTGCGGGGGCCGGTTTATTTGCTCAGCACCAAGCTGTAAACGCCAAAGCCGCTCGCCGTCCCCGTCAAATCGCCGTCCGCGGCGCCGACGTTGACCATATTGACATACGAACCGATCACGCAGCCTTTGTCCGCGTAGGTCGTGTAGTCCTCCAGCACAAACGCCGCAAATCCGACCACTTGGACATATTTGTGCGAGCTGTTTGTATAGACGATGACAGGAACCTTCATCACGCGCGGGCAGTCGTCCGCATAGCAGCCCGCCTTGCATCCTCCGTTGGACGCATAGTGCGTGCAGGCGTTGTAGCGCTGTACGATGCCGGAATAGGTCGGCCCCGTCATGTTGCCCGGTTCGATGGGCAGCACGGTTCCGATCTCAAGTTTTGCCTGATACCCGTTTGCGAGCCAGTTGGTATAATCGTTTGCGCCGCCGCCCTTTACGCCGTCGAGGTCGATGGCGCCGAAGGAACCGTTCGACACGTCGTCCGTTTTCATGCCGTACTTGAGGATGGCGTGCTGGGAAGCGCCGCCCGCGATCATATCGTTGAGCACGCTCTGTTGAATCGAGAGCGGCACCAGATCTCTCAGCGCCGCGCAGGGAACAACCTTCGCCTCGGCCTCGCGGCGGAACGTGATTTCGTCGATACCGAAGATACGGGCAAACGCCGTCTCGGAAACGGCCGGCTGAGAGACCAGAACGGAATGATACATATTGTTGGACAGGGTCCCAAACGTTACGCTCGCGTCGGAGGCGTTTTCTGCGCCGTTTTTTGCGAGGTACTCCCTCGCCGTGGCGCCCGCCTGCGCAATCCCGGCGGAATCGCTGCTCCTAAGGGGCAGCTTCATGCCCGCGGCCAGCGCCGCCGCGTCCGCGGCGGTCTGCGTCTGCGCTGTTTTCACGTAAGCCGCGCCCATGTCCGCAACCGTCGCGGTCACGCCGATGAGCGCCGTCATCGCAAATACGACGATGAGCAGAGACTCCCCCCGCTCCGTTTTCCAAAATTTGCGCCATGCCTTATAAAACTGCTGTTTCACGCCGCACACACTCCTGTCAGCTCCCTGAACCGTTTACTCGCCATCGGCACGCGCTGTCCGCGCGCCCGTCAGCTCATCTTCATCGTGCATTCCGCGCGAAGATGGAATGCCCCGTCCTCCGCAAGGAACGCGGTCAGGGGCGTCAGCGTCGGCAGATCATAGGTGGTCACGACGGTGATATCTCCGTCGCGGAAGTGGGACGAATTGGAGTAACTGACCGTCACGTCGACGGTATCGGTCATATAATCGGGTTTCATTTCGTTTATGCGCGCAATCACATCGGACGTATTGGCCGAGGCGCTGGTTGCGACGATGCCCGCGCGCACGCTTTCGCGCGTGATATTGTCCAGCACGAGCCGTGTGGACGCAAGCCAGCCAAGCTCAAGCATTCCGCAGATGAGAAGCAGCAGGAGAGGGAGCGTCAGCGCCAACTCCACCGCAGACTGTCCGCTTTCGCGCCGCCTTTTTTGCGCCGGTTTTCGCATATTCGCGCCCTCTCCTTTCCTGTTTGTCTTAAAACGTGCGCCGCTCTCCCGCGCTGACGAGCGCCGCAGCCATGCTGCCGCCGACGGCAGTCAAGCCGATTTCCAACGCAAAGGCCGCCAGCGCAAGAATGAGACCATATTGCGCGACGCTCTGGCCGGTTTCATTTTTCCAAAGACACGTTAAGGAGCGCATAACGGTCCCGCCTGATCAAGATCCCGACGATCCCAGCGTCAGCTTGTCGCTGATGCCGTTGAAAAGCGAGTTCGCCTTGCCGCCGAGGGCGGTGAGACCGACGATGACCACGACCGCGACGAGCGCGATGATCAGGCCGTATTCCACCATGCCCTGTCCTTCTTCATTCGTCCAAAAGTGTTTCATGTCGTTTTCCTCCCTTTCTATGCGTTTATCAGGATCCCGACGATCCCAGCGTCAGCTTATCGCCGATGCCGCTGAAGAGCGAGTTCGCCTTGCCGCCGAGAGCGGTGAGGCCGACGATGACCACGACCGCGACGAGCGCGATGATCAGGCCATATTCCACCATGCCTTGTCCATTTTCATTCTTCCAGAAGCTTTTCATGATACTTTCCTCCATTTTTTTGGTTGGGCATTGCCCTGGTTTAGGACGCCGGGCGTCCCATGGGAGTCAAGTTCTTTCGAGCAGGTCTGAACGGATACGCCTTCCATATCCGCACCACATTGCAATAACTCACACCTCCCCCATCTATAAAACCGAAACGGCAACGAGCGCGAGTGTCAAAAACGGCCCCATCGGTATCGTTTGCCTCAATCGTTCGGGAAACCGCATCTGCCTCGAAAGCAATGCGTAGCAGAGCACCAGCGCGCCCATGCCCGCAACCGCGTACATGCTGCCGGCCAACCCGAGCGCAAAGCCCATCGCCGCGGCAAGCTTGACGTCACCCGCGCCGATCCGCTTGCCCAGCATTCCGGGGATAAAGAAGATGACAAAGCACGCCGCCAGTCCGAGCAGGGATGATCCCAACCGGAACGGAATGGCGCCGATGAGGCCAAAGCCCGCCGCAAGCGCAATGATTGCGAGCACCAGTTCATTGGGGATGATGCGGTGCCGCGCGTCGACGTAAAACACGACTGCGGAAACGCACAGGAGCAGCAGCAGGTACAGCCCGCGCAGCGTCATTCCCGCACGCCAGCCAATCACTGCGCCGATTGCAGCGAGGCTGCCAAGCAGCATCCAGAAGTGCGCTCTCGGCATCCCGGCCCACAATCCGCGCTGCCTGAGCAATAACGCGCAGAGCAGCCGCGTCGCAGCCGCAGCCGCAGCGCCTGCCGCAGCGCCAACCAGGATATGCTGCCAAAGTTGATCCATTTTTGCGCTTCCTTTCCACAGAATCGCCGGTTTTCTGCTTTCAGCCGACGAAAAAACGGTCCGGGTCTTCATTGAAAACCGAACCGCTCATTTTGGGGGTACTGAACAAAGCCCCTTTTCGGGCTTCGTCTCGTCCTGTGAGCGTTCTTCGTTCGGCAACTGGCTGCCATGGGCGGAAACCCGCTTATAGGCCCTATAGCTTTGCGGCCCCCGCTTTCACGGGTTGTGCTATTAACATTGGAAGAACCGCATCCGTTATCCTGTTATTAAGGTACACTCGATACTCTGCTTTTGCCGTCGCTTTCTTAAAAGGCGGTCAGCTCGATTCCGTCATTCACAATCCCTTCGATGATATCGGGCGGGCGCTGAAGCTCAAACGCGTGAAACGGCCGCCCCTAAAATGTCCATCCCGCGGTTTTACGGATTCGTGTCAGCTGCCGTTCCAATCGCCGGTGCGTCGGTCCGCGTCTTATCCTCGCAAAATAAGCAATCATGTATTGCTCAGATTCTGCTGTTGCCCCGCCGGTTTGCAAAAAACAAAAGCAGCCTGCGATTCATTCGCCAGACTGCCAAAAATACTGCGTTCCGCGTACAATGTAAGAAGCGGGAAAGCACTCATTGGCAGCTGGCTGCCATCGGCGGAATCCGCCATTAGGCCCTCTAGCTTTGCGACGCCCGCTTTCACGGGTTGTACCGTTAACGTGGAGTACACTTTCGCTTGTTACATAAAATATCATATCACAACCTTGTTGTCAAGCGACTTATGTAACAATGTCGGGCGCGATATTTGACACTTTTTACCATTATTGCGTAACAACCACCTGCTTTGTTTCACAGAGGCTCTTTTTCGTAATGTCCGTTTTCCGGCGAGCGGTTCAGAATTTTTTAGACGCTTTTATTGCATTTTGGCTCGCGGCCCATCCCCTCGAATGAATCTGGAAGCAAGCCCTCAGCCGCTGGACGGCCGCCTCGCGCTCGGTGATGTATGGATGCTATTGCTTCAATCGAACAGCACGGTCGGCCGTTCCTTCGGCGCCGTCCGCTGGTATTTTACGGCGGCGCGGCCTATGACCAAAGCCGCCGCAACCCTCTCCCTTTTCGAAACGGCCAGCTTTCTCCGGAGTTTTCCCGACAGCTGGGCAAGTTTGGTGAAGAATCCGCTGTACAGCACCCCCAGGTTCAGCGCCTGCGCCATCAGCTCCATCGAGGACGCGGCAAGCGCGCCGTTTGTAAGGTCTTTGGATTTAATCACCACAACGACCGGCGCATTCTTGAACAGAAAGTGGTCGTCTATGTGAATGCGCCTGTACTTATCCGTGAACGCGTCCGCCAGTCTCTTCAGGCGGCGGAACAGCGATATGGCGATCGCTTCATACTCATCGATGTTCTCTCTCAAAACAGCATACGATACGTCCTGCCGGTTGCTGCCGGTCGGCGTATATCGTCCCGCCTCGATAACCTGCGCGACGAGCTCCAAGGGCACGTCCTCCGCCGTAAAGTGCCGCATGGAACGCCTTGCTTTGAGCTGACCCAAAAGCGCCTTTGCGTCCATTTTCATCTCCGGAGTCAGCGCCTCCGCTTCATCGTCGAAGCCGGACGCAAAGACCGCATTCGTGGGGCAGATTGCCACGCAGTGACCGCACTTGATGCAATCCTGCGTCGATACCTCGGCTTTCCCGCCCGTCATCTCAAATACGCCGAGCGGGCAATCCTTCCGGCAAAGCCCGCAGCCAACGCATAAATCCTTATCAACTGAGATGATGTGTTCCTTTTTCATGGCGAACCGGACCTTTCTGCGCCCCATATTGCTTGACCATTTAACTGCATAAATCCATTGATATTATATTACCCGTCCGCTGCATCCGCAACATTCGGAAAGCAAATGGATATAAACAAACCGGGCAAAAAAGGCCTGTTTGGCTGCCATCGTCCTCCCCGTTTGTTCCTCCCATTGGCCTCCGCCTATCTGCCGGCGCTTTCAGAAAACGCCTTGTACAGCATTTCGTTGATCGCCTGCATGCACGCCGCATCCGCCTTCGTCACTTTTCGGTCGGAGGTGAACAGCCCGTTGATCTCCTCCTCCACGTCGCTCACCTGCGTGTACACGAGCGCGCCTAACCCCTTTTTTTGTATGGCGGGCAGCGCGTCGCGCGCATACAGCCGCTTTAGCGCGTCATGCAGGGCCTGCCGATTGTCAAATATCCTGTAGCCGAACGGCTTTTCGGTCACCATATGCCCCTGCGCGGGAAGGCTGTAACCGCCGAACTCCGTCAGGCCGAGCACCCGGCCGGGGCGCTTGTCTCTCTTGGGGCGGAAATGCCTGTAGTATATGTGGCAGCTGTGAAAATTGCCCGCGCCCTGGTCGAAATATCCGCTGGCGTGGTCCACCTGCCGCGTGGGGTCCATGCGGCGCACTGTTTCGCATATCTTTTCCGCGTCAAACTGGCCCCAGCCCTCGTTGAACGGCACCCAGACGGAAATCGAAACGGCGTTGTACAGAAGCTCCAGCGTGCGTTCTGCGTCCCGGTGAAAAACTTCCCGCCCCTCCCCGCTTTGCCGCCCGTGCAGGGCGTAGTTCTTGGGGCCGTCGCCAAAGCGCAGCCCGAGAAACGGCGCGAACTGCACAACCCATTTTTTATACGGGCCGCCGCCGCTCACAAAGTCCTGCCACACCAGCATGCCGAGCCTGTCGCAGTGGCAGTACCAGCGCAGCGGCTCGATCTTGATGTGCTTTCGCAGCATGTTGAAGCCCATGCGCTTGAGCGCGGAGAGCTCCCATACCATCGCCTCGTCCGATGGCGGCGTATACATCCCGTCGCTCCAATAGCCCTGGTCCAAAAGGCCGTTGTGGAGGACGGGCCTGCCGTTGAGCGTAAGCCTCGGCAACCCGTCGGCGCCGTTTGCGATCCCGAACTCCCGCATGCCGAAGTAGCTGCATACGGTATCCTCGCCGGCGGTCACCTCCAGATCGTACAAAAAGGGATCGTCGGGGCTCCAGCTTCTAAAACCCGGCAGCGCCAGCCGCACGGAGCCGCCTTCCAACGGAGCCTCGGCGACCAAATTCCCCCCGTCCAGCACCCGCACGGAGCCGGAAGGGACGCCGCCCTGTGCCTGAACCTCGACCGCGCCCTCCCGCCAAAGCGGGGTGATGCGCAAAGCCTCGATGTGATGCCGCGGCACGTCCTCGCACCATACCGTCTGCCAGATGCCGCTCTGGCCCGTGTACCAGATGCCGCCGCGCGCCAGCCGCTGCTTGCCGTAAGCCTCGCCGCCGCCGTCGCTGCCGTCGGTCACGGCCGCCGTGAGGGTGAACGAACCGCCGCGCGCCGTGTCCGTGATGTCGAACGAAAACGGCCAGTAGCCGCCGGCGTGCTCGCCCAGCAGCCTGTCGTTGCACCACACGCGGCAGCGCTGGTCCACCGCGCCGAAATGCAGCAGCCGGACGCAGCCGTCCGCAGGAGCTTCCATTTCTATCCGCCGGCGGTACCACAGCGTTTGGCCGGGCAGCAGCTGCCTTTCCACGCCGGAGAGCAGGCTCTCGGGGGAAAAGGGCACGAGGATCTCCCCGTCCCACTTGTCGGGGAACGCGCCGTCATTGCGGATGGCATAGTCCCAGCGGCCGTTCAGGCATTTCCAGCTCTTGCGCCGCAGCTGCGGGCGCGGATAGTCGCCGAGCGGACATTCCCGATCGAGCGTTTCCCCCCAGGGGGTGTACAGCGGACGTACTTTATTTGCGGCTTTCACGTGTTTTTCTCCCCTTTACCAGTTGTTCACCGCGTGCTCGCAGAAGGCCAAAAGCTCGTTGACACGGATAATCCGGCCGTCCGGCAGCGCGGCGGTGCCATTAAAACGGCCGAACACCTGATGGCAGCGGTTGTTTACAAAGGCGAATTCTGTTTTCGTATCGTTGTCGTATACGGGCGTCATGGTCATATCGAAACGGCCGCCGTCGCTGGTAAAACGCCAGGGGGCCATGTAGTCGTCCTCGTCGCGCTCCACGAAAAGCGCGCCGAGCTTATGCGCTTTTCCGTTCCAGAAGAACATGTTTTCGGTGGCGTTTGCAAGGTTCCCAAAGCCCCAGCCGATGTTGAAGCCGAAGCGCCCGCCGTCCGCGCGGCCCGCGCCGCAGCCCCAGAACCATTCCTGATGGAAGGGCCACACGCCGCGGCCCCAGTCCAAAAGCGCGGTTTCCCCGCCGCGCGCCTCCACCAGCCGGTCCCCAAACCGCGCACGGCCCGCGACGCCGTAGAAATGCTCCTTGCAGTTTAAGTAAAACTGCCCGGGCTTTTCAAACGGCGTAGCGATCACCATAGCCTCGTCGCCCGCAAGATGCGGCAGCGTCATCTCGATGTCCGCGGGTTCGCCGCCGCCGGTGGCCGTCAATCGCAGCGTGCGGCGGTCCTTTTCCGTCTCGAAGCAAAGCGAGAAGCCCCTCCCCTCGGCACACAGCCGATGCGGGCGGTTCGGGTCCCGCGGCATGGGCATGATGCGCAGGGGGAGCGGGCGCAGGCGGCTGAAGCTGTGGCGCTCGCCGGTCGCAACCGAAAACAGCGCCGCCGAAAAATTGGCCATGTAGGACACATGCCCGATGGTCATCTGCAGCACCCATTCCCCGAGCGCCAGCTGGTAAAAATCCCATTCCTTGAGGCCGAACGGCCGTCCCGCCGCCTGTTCACGGTTATACAGGTACAGCATCTCTTTGGCGTAGCCCGGCCGCAGCAGGTTCCCCTTTTGGCCCAAAAGCGGCGTGGGCGCCGTGATCTCCCGCTGCGTCATGCGCGTTTAAACCGGACCGTTCCGAGAAAGTTCGATCCGCCGCCGGTACATGCGCGCCGCGAAAAACAGCGGAACAAACGTGAGAACGACCAGCGCGGCCGCCCACGTGTAGATGGACTCCGTGGGAATGTTTTCGGTGATGCCGTAATCGTTGACGATGCTGCCCGCCCCGTTTTTGATGATGATGTTGCCGATGACGGTGCCGATCATCATCGGCACGAGCGTGAAAAATGCGACCCGGATGCCCTCAAACTGGCCGCGGCTGTCCTCGGGGTAGAGCTGCTTGACCCACATGGTCATCGACTGTATCACGAGCACATACCCCGCGCCCACGAGGAACACGGCGACAAAAAGCGGCAGGTTTACGGCGCTGAAAAGGTTCACGGTATCCACCGTGTCGGGGCGGATAAAGAAGCTGAAGGCCAAAAGCCCCGCGATGTTGACGATCACGGCCAGCGCCGTCACGGAGGGCGTTTTGTTGCGGTTGATGAAGCCGATGGCGGGTATGACGAGCAGCGAAGCCAGTATGAGGCCCAGCCCCTCGATCAAGCCCATGCTGCCCGCGTCGAAGCCCATGCGGTAGATCATCCAGTTGCCCATATGCACGAAGTAGACGTTGAACGGAATGAAGAACAGCGTTGCGGTGACGCAGACGAGCAGCAGCTCCTTCTGCGAGAAAAAGCCCTTAAAATTGAATACCGAGCCGAACTGATGCCAGAACGAACCTTCCCGGTGCGGCTTTAGGGCCGGGGAATCCTTCATAAACAGCAGCGACAGCGTGCCGACGGCGATGACGAACAGGCCCATCGTCCAAAACAGACGCTGGTAGTTATCGTTGCCGCCGATGAGCAGGCCGCCGAACACCGTGCCGACGATGGTGCCGATGATGGGCTGTATGGCCAGTACCGCGCCGATCTGCCCGCGGTTTTTCTCGGTCGTCATATCGTTGCTCCACGCGCTGTAGCCCGAATCGTTTCCCATCGAGCCGAAGAAACTCATGACGTCGTCGGCCAGGATCACGAGCACCGCCGCCCAGGCGGAAACCTTCGCGCCCAGCCCCACCGCGCCGCTGCCGATGAACTCCGTAAGGCCGAACAGGATGGTGCAGAGTCCCCAAACGATGTACCCGATGGACACGTAGCGCCTGCGGGTGCCCCGCCGGTCGGACAGCGTGCCGAACAAAAAGGTGGAGAACGTCGTGACCAGCGCGCTCGTGATGACCATCAGGGTGACGATGGTCGAATCCTTGGCGATCTTTGCGTAGACAAAGGTGTTGAACCATTGGTTTTCAATGTTCCAGCAGAGCTGCCCCGCAAGGCCGAGCCCCCACATCAGTGTCCAGAACCGCGCCTTCCCTATGCTGTTGCCGGTATTCATAGGCCCTCCAATTTATTCGGAAATGCTGTACAGATCGTAAACGAAAAACCGCCGGCAGTCAACAGGCCGAACCCGCCCTGGCGGCCTCGGTACGGCACGCAAGCAGTATCTTCGAACACTGTAGTAAAGCTGCTTCGGTGGTCCGTTTTGCTAGAACTCCGCTTGACCGTACGAGCTGGCCCCCGGGATTTTGCATGTTCGACCGAGACTTTGCGAAAATACTGGTCCCGCCCGTACCTTTGGTATCGACAAGAATCGTGCAGTAAACTATAGTTATATTGGTGGCAGGATGTCGAGCGGAAGCAAGATGAAAAACGGAGGGATTCGTATGGGGAACAACGCGCGGCGCTTATCTGCGGAACAATTCGACGGGCTGCTCAGAACGTTGAAACTGCGTTTCGAAAGCAACATGAACCGGCATGAAGGCCTTGCGTGGACCGCGTTGCCATCGTGCCTGGAGACCAAACCGGAAAAGCTGTGGTCGCTGAACGAAATGGAAAGGACCGGCGGCGAACCGGACGTAATCGGCTATGACGCGAAGGAAAGCGCATACATCTTCTGCGACTGTTCGGCCGAAAGCCCCGCCGGCCGCAGAAGCCTTTGCTATGACCGCGAGGCTTTCGCGTCCAGAAAAGAGCACAGACCGGAGAACAATGCCATGGATATGGCGGCGGCCATGGGCGTTGCGCTCCTGACGGAAACGCAATACCGGGAGCTGCAGACGCTCGGGGAATTTGACTTAAAGACCTCGAGCTGGATTCTGACGCCGCCCGACATCCGAAAACTCGGCGGAGCGCTGTTTTGCGACCGTCGCTACGATCATGTTTTCGTATATCACAACGGCGCGGAATCCTATTACTCCTCAAGAGGATTCCGGGGCTCAATAAGAGTATAAGCGGAATGCGCATGCTGCACATCACAAAATAAAGCGGAACAGCCGTCTTCGGCCGCTCCGCTTTTCTTGCACCATAGGTATGGCCCGGCCCGAAAAACCGTCCCCCCTTTTCCCTTGCAGGATATGGATGCCGCTCATCAGCTCCCGCTCGAATTCGATGCGATGATGCGGCGTGCTGAGGCCGGGCTGGCCGCCGGAATGGAGCAGGATGACCGTTTCGCCCAGCCGGATCTTCCCTTCCCTTGCCATATCGCGCATGCCGGCGTAAACCTTGCCGGTGTAGCACGGGTCGAGGATGATCGCCTCGCGGCGCGCCATGTGATAGATTGCCTCCCGTACCTCCGCGGACGGGTTGTTATACCCGTCGCGCGTGTACCCCGTCTCGATGTCAAAGTCGTCGCGTTTCGCGTCCCAGGTAAAGCCGAAATTCGCTTGCACCTCATGGAAGTAGTCCACGATGCGCTTCTCTTTGTATTCGCCAAACGGCGAAATGGCGACGCCGGTCAGTTTCACGGCCGAATCACAATCGCGCAGGCCAACGAAGAGGCCCATATACGTGCCGAGGCTCCCCACGCCGCAAAACAGGCGCGCGTTCGTTAGCCCCATCTCCTGCGCCTGCCGGTCGACCTCCTGCGCGCATTCATAATACCCCAGCATGCCGACGACGTTGCTGCCGCCCATCGGGATCTCATAGACGATCTCGCCTTCGGCAACGTACTTTTCGCGCGCCAAATTGACCAGCGCGTCGAGCTGCTCGCCCTCCGGCCGTCCGTCCGGCTCCTGCAGCATAATCTCCGCGCCCATGATGCGGTCCAGAAGAATATTCGCGGAGACCTCGCCGGGCCAGGCGTCTACAGCGCAGATCGAGCATATGTACCATCCCTCCATATCACATATGTCATTTTAACACCTTCGCTGTAAACAGTACAACGATACGGCGGCTGCGCGCGGCAATGCTTGTTTGGCGCATATTCTC
>CAZKGE010000017.1:0-6112 GCA_964552065.1 uncultured Oscillospiraceae bacterium
CGCGGAACGACATGCCGGTCAGTTTGCCGTTGAGCGACGGGATGACCTTGCCAACCGCCTTGGCGGCGCCGGTCGACGACGGAATGATGTTGAACGCCGCGCCGCGGCCGCCGCGCCAGTCCTTGCTGGACGGGCCGTCGACGGTCTTCTGGGTAGCGGGGGTCGCGTGCACGGTGGTCATGAGGCCTTCGACGATGCCGAAGTTGTCGTGGATGACCTTGGCCAGGGGAGCTAAGCAGTTCGTCGTGCACGACGCGTTGGAGACGACTTCCATCTCCTTCTTGTAAACGTCGTCGTTGACGCCCATGACGAACATCGGCGCGTCCGCGGACGGGGCCGAGATGACGACCTTCTTCGCGCCGGCCGTGATGTGCGCCTTGGCCTTGTCGATCGTCGTGAACACGCCGGACGACTCGACGACGTACTCCGCGCCGCACGCCTTCCACGGAATCTCCTCGGGGTTTTTGCACATATACACCGCAATCGCCTTGCCGTTGACAATGAGCTTGTCGCCGTCGACGGCGAGGTCGCCCTTGAACTGGCCGTGCACGGTGTCGTACTTGAGCATATACAGCATGTAATTCGCGTCGATGAACGGGTCGTTGATGCCGACGACATCGACCTCCGGGTTACTGATGGACGCGCGGAACACGAGGCGACCGATTCTGCCGAATCCGTTGATGCCTACCTTCGTTGCCATAAGAAGCTATATCTCCTTTCAAATAATCCCAATACAATCAATCCAAAGTATAGTATACCATCCGGACTGTTCGCGCAATAAAAAATATACGAAATCCGGTCAAGCGCGCCGCTATTTTTCGCAGTTCATGCGCTCGGCGACGATGTACAGCGGCCTATTTTGCAGCTCGTCGTACATGCGCCCAAAATACATGCCCATGAGGCCGAGAAAGCACAGCGTAATCCCCTGCAGCAGCACGACCGCGTCGAGGCCCCAGAGCCAGCCCGGCACGCCGCACGTGGCCGCAAGCACGATCAGCGCGACAAGGCCGAGGCCGGCGAGCACGCACACGCCGACGCCGAGCTGGCCCGGCAGCACCAAGGGCTTGTGCGAAAAGCCGGTGATGCCGTCGGTCGCGAGCTTGAGCATCTTCTTGAGCGTGTACTTCGTCTTGCCCGCGAACCGCTCCTGCCGCTCGTACTCGATCGGCTCGGCGGCAAAGCCCATCCACGCGGACATGCCGCGCAGGAAGCGGTTGTGCTCGCGCATGGCGAGGAACTGGTCCGCGACCTTGCGGTCGATCAGCCGAAAATCGCCGGTGTCGAGCGGGATGGGGTACGCGCTCATCCACGACAGCAGCCGGTAATAGCAGGCCGCTGTGAATTTTTTCAGAAACGTCTCGCCCTTGCGCCTGACGCGCTTGCCGTAGACGATGTCCGCGCCCTGTTCCCAGCGCTCGACCATCGCGGGAATCAGCTCCGGCGGGTCCTGCAGGTCTACGTCGATGATGATGAGCGCCTGCCCGCCGGCCGCGTCCATGCCGCAGGTCACCGCAAGCTGGTGGCCGAAATTCCGCGAAAACGAGAGCGCCTTCACGTGCTTGTGCGCTTTCGCCAGCTCCCGCAGCTGCCCGAGCGTATCGTCGCGGCTGCCGTCGTTGACATAGATGATCTCGTAGGGGTGGCCCGTGCTTTGCATCGCCGCGTCCATGCGGGCAAACGAATCCTTGAGCACTTCCTGCTCGTTGAAAACCGGAATAATCAGGGAGAGCACCTGATCCTTCATCGTCGAAACCTCCGAATTGTCGCTATAGTTATTATAGCCCAATTTGGAAGGCTTTGCAAACCCGCCGCCTTTAGGCTATAATGGGCTTGGATCAAAATACCGACGCCATGAGGAGGACCAAAGATATGCCGATTGTCACCAGCACAAAGATGTTTGCGGACGCGTACAAAGGCGGCTACGCCATCGGCGCGTTCAACGTCAACAATATGGAGATCATCCAGGGCATCACCGAGGCCGCTAAAGAAGAGAACGCCCCCCTGATTCTGCAGGTCAGCTCCGGCGCCAGGAAGTACGCCAACCACACCTACCTGATGAAGCTGATCGAGGCCGCCTGCATCGAGACGGACCTGCCCATCTGCGTGCACCTCGACCACGGCGACACGTTCGAGCTGTGCAAGAGCTGCATCGACGGCGGCTTCTCGTCCGTCATGATCGACGGCTCGCACCACTCGTTCGAGGAGAACGTCGCGCTGACCCGCCAGGTCGTCGACTACGCGCACGACCACGGCGTCGTCGTCGAGGGCGAGCTCGGCAAGCTCGAGGGTGTCGAGGACGACGTCAAGGTCGCCGCGGGCATGGGCAGCTACACCGACCCCGACCAGGTGCAGGAGTTCGTCTCAAAAACCGGCGTGGACTCGCTCGCCATCGCGATCGGCACGAGCCACGGCGCGTACAAGTTCAAGCCCGGCACGAAGCCCCAGCTGCGCTTCGACATCCTGCGCGAGGTTGAAAAGCGCCTGCCGGGCTTTCCCATCGTGCTGCACGGCGCGTCGAGCGTGATCCCGGAGTTCGTCGAAACGATCAACCGCTACGGCGGCAGCATGCCGGACGCGATCGGCGTGCCGGAGGACATGCTGCGCGAGGCCGCGCGCATGGCCGTGTGCAAGATCAACATCGACAGCGACCTGCGGCTCGCCATGACCGCGACGATCCGCAAGTATTTTGCCGAGAACCCGTCGCATTTCGATCCGCGCCAGTATCTCAAGCCCGCGCGCGAGGCGATCCGCGACATGGTCGCGCACAAGATCACGCACGTGCTCGGCTGCGAGAACAAGGCGTAGATTCGCGCCCCGCATATTCGGAGCCGCCCGTTTTTGGGCGGCTCCTTTTGTTGTGCCGCCCGCTCGCGCATGGTACAATTAACTTTGTCATAGAATCCCGATGGAGGGCGCGATATGCCGAAACGGACCCGCATCGCACTGCTTGCGTCGCTTTTTGCCGCGCTGCTGCTTTCGGCCGCCTGCGCGGTCAACAGGCAGATCGAGGCCGTCGAGCGCGCCGTCGAAGCGTACGGCGGGGGCTATTTCGAGCTCGACGACCTGCCGGGCCAGCTCGCCAATATTCTGCCGCAGCGCGGCGAGGACGGGACGCTCTTTTGCACGCTTCGCGTGCGCGTGCCGGATTACACAAAGCTGAACTACGACGACGTGCCGTTCTCCATGCCGCCGATCGACTTTGACAACGCCGACCCCGCCGCCTACCGCATATCGTTCATCGGCGCGCTGCGCGACGGCGCGGAGCGGTACGCGCGCACGCACAGCGTCGCGGACTTTGCGGACGCCGAGCTGCGCTTCAACCTGACCCAAAGCGGGGGCCGCTGGAGCGCCGCCATCGACGAAAACAGCGAAAAAGCGCTGGACGCGCTCACAGGCGGCATGCTGGAAAGCGTCGCGGACGCGCTGATCCCGTCGCGGCCGGAGTTTCGGCTCGTCGAGGTCGCCGCGCACAAGGACGAGGTCCTGTCCTGGGTGTTCGAGGGCGCGGGGCTGATCGAGGCGACGACGCTCGAAAACGTGCGCGCGCTCGACGATTCCCGCTACGAATTGATCGTGTCCTATCCCTCGCCCGAGCTCGTGTACGCCTATCTCGGCGACGAGCTGTACCGCTCCTATACGGAGCCGGTATTCGGCAGCGTGTCCGTGCGGCTCGTGCCGGACGAATCGGACGCGGCCGCGCTGGATCAGATGCCGCACGGGCGCGCGACGCTCGTCGTGCGCTACCGCGACGGCGCCGCCGTCCCCGAGGAGGACAGCGCGCTCTGGCAAACGTTCTACGACGCGAAGCTGGCCGCGGAGCAGGCGACGCGCGCGCGCATTGAGAAGGACTGGCTGCTCAAGCCGCAGCCGCACCCGAAGTCCGGTGTCGTCGAGGGGATGCGCGACGGCAATCCGGTCGTGCTGGACCTGACCGGCGTAAAATGGAAGGAGAGCTGCTTTGTGCGCTTTTTACGCGCCGACGCCGTCTTTGCGGACGCGTCCGACGCTCTTACGCTCAGCGCCTTCGTCGAGAACGGCGAAAAAGCCGCCGTGCGCCTGCCCGCCCGGGATTACCGCGTCGAGCTCTACTACGGCGTCGACTGGTACGGCCCGCAGTACGCGTTTGGGCCCGCGGGCGCCGTGCAATCTTACCCCGGCGTGCTGACCGTCGCGGACGGGCAGACCGCCACGCTCGCACTTGCGAAGTTTTTGACGGGCGGGAACGGGTGAGGCGGGAGAACAGCAGAGAATACAAAAAGCGGTGCGAAAATGCGCCGCTTTTGTTTTGGTTTTGTTGGGAGCGATAGGGGTACGATTGGAGGCTCCGCCTCCAAACCTCCGCCAAAGGGACTCGTCCCTTTGGAAACCCAAATAATGGTTCAGGACGGCAAGCTGCGTGTCCGGCAGAACGGGTTCCAAGGGCCTCCGGCCCTTGGCGGGTCAAGGGCAGAGCCCTTGATCCAAAATCCCCTCAATCAAATCTTAAATACGCAAACAGCGGCTTGTGGTCGGAGAGCGTCGAGTCGATCATGCGCGCGTTGAGTATGATGAACGATTTCGATACGACGATGTTGTCGACGGTCGTTTTCTTAAATTCTTTGCCGTCGTAGCCGTAGAACTTCGTGTCCGCGGCGTTGATGACCTGGTAGCCCTTGATCTTGGCGAACTCCTTGGCCTGCGCGTTGAAGTCGCCGACGAGGATCTTGTACTTGTTCGTGTCCTTCTCGAGCACGCTGAGCGTCTCGGAGAACTGTTTTAAGCGGATCGTGCTGGACTCGTACGAAAAATGCGTGTTGTAGAACGAGACCTTGCGCCCGTTGACGGAAAAGACGACCTTCTGCAGCACGCGCGGCTCCTTGTCGAGGCTGGTCAGCGGGATCACCTCGCTGGACAGGATTTTATAGCGCGACAGGATGCCGATGCCGTACTGCAGGCCGTTTCCGTACTTGACCGTGGCCGAAAACTGCGGATACTTCATGGTCTTTGTGCGCAGGCTGAGCAGATTGTCCACGACGGCGGACGGGGTGTTGCTCTGCACCGCCTCCTGGATGCCCATGATGTCGGGCAGCTGGTCCTCGATCAGCCGCCCCTGCTGCACGAGATTGCCGTTGCCGCGCTTGATGTTCCACGAGCCCACGATCAGCGCGTTTCGCACGACGTAGACGGAATAGCGGATCTTGCCGCCGACCGCGATGCGGATCGTGCGCGAGCCGGACGAGGGCATGGTGAACTTCAGCGTTTTTTTGCCGGTACTGTCGACGCTGACGGAGACGCCGTCGTTGGCTTCGGCGGTGATCGCGAGCTTGTCGGAGTCCGCGACCAGCACATACCCGTACTCGCCGGGCGCAAAGCGCGGCGAAAGCTGGCCGCCCGTCACGGTCAGGCCGGAGAGCTGGTCGTCCTCCGCCGCCGCGCAGAGCGAGAGGTACCGGCTCGAAATATACGCGGCCTTGCCGTCATACTCGATCGCGCACCAGCCGTCGGCGGCGTTTTGGGCCGTGACGGTGTACGTCTCCCCCTTCTTCGCCTTGCCGATGAGCTTGCCCGAGGTTTTGGGCTCGGCGCGGACGTTGACGTCGCTTTCGCAGTTGACGACGGTGCCGACAAGCGCGGTCTTGTAGGACGCGAGCGAGCCGTCGAGGCAGACGTACATGCGGTTGACGTAGCCGGTCAGGCCGCGCACGCGCACGCGGTGCCACTCCGCGTTGACGTTCGTCTCGAGGATTTCGACGATTGTTCCGCGCGAGAGCCGCGTGATCACGTCCGCGTCGTCGTCCGCGTGCTCGCGCAGGGCGACGTTGCTGCCGCTGATCTCGCCGCTCGTGAAGCTCTCGGCGCGAGCGGAAGCGGCCGGCAGCTGCCAGACGCACAGCGCCGCGCATACGGCGATCAAAAGACACAGGATTCGACGTTTCATACGTTGAGTGTAGGAGAAAAAAAATGGGAAGGCAAGCGCTTGCCCTCCCTTTTTACGAAATCGTCACAAGATTGCATGATACTGGAAATTCCGGCTTACCGCCGCCCGCTATACCTGCTTGACGTGGTACTGCGACCGGGCGCTGTCCTTGCCGAGGCTGTTTTCCGCCACGAACAGGAAGCGGTAGGTGCCGCC
>CAZKGE010000017.1:6212-17421 GCA_964552065.1 uncultured Oscillospiraceae bacterium
CGCTGTCCTTGCCGAGGCTGTTTTCCGCCACGAACAGGAAGCGGTAGGTGCCGCCGTGCACGCCCGAGAAATACCGGAACACCCATTTCTTCTCCTCGACGGTGATCTCGGAGTTCGTCAGCTCCTTGCGCAAGGAGCCCGTCGCGCGGTCGTAGAACTTGACGGAGGTCGTGTCGCCGTTCGTCGTCACCGTGATGCGGATGTCGCCGTCCTTGCGGATGAACACATGCACGAGCTTCAAGATCTTCGGCTCCTCGAGCTTCTTGTTGACCGTAACGTCGCACGTGGCCTTCACGCCGCTCACCGCCGTGGCCGTAACGACCGCCGTGCCGGGCATGCCCGTCGTGAGCACGCCGTCTTTGACCTTGACGGACGATTCGTTGTTCGACGACCAGGTCACGCTCTTGTCCGTCGCGTCGTCCGGACCGACCGCCGCGGTCAGCGTGACGGTCTCCTCCTGCACAAGCGTCACGGACGTCTCGCTCAGCGTCACGCTCGTGGGCGCGATTTGGACCTCGACCGCGCAGGCCGCCGTCACGCCGTTTGCCGTGTCCGCCGTGATTGTCGCTTTACCGAGCGCCACGCCCGTCAGTTTGCCGCCGTCCACGCGCACGATGCTCTCGTCCGAGCTTGTCCAGCTCACCTCGTTGTCGACCGCGTTCTCCGGCAGCACCTTGGCGGTCAGCGTCTTCTCCTGACCGACGAACACGACCGCCGTGCCGCCGCCCAGATCGATGCTGTGCGGCAGCGCGAGCACGGACACGGCCATCGTCGCGGATTTGCCGTTTGCCGTGGTTGCGGTGATCGTCGTGCTCCCGAACGCGACGGCGGTCACGGCGCCGTCGGCGCCCACTGCGGCGACGGCCGGGTCGGCCGAGCTCCAGGTCAGCGTGCGGTCGAACGTGTCCGCGGGCGTGAACGCGGCCGCGGCCGCGAGCGTCTCGCCCTCCTTAAGAGTCACGTCCGCCGGGTCGAGCGCGATGCCCTGGGCCGTGAACCGCTCGGCGACGAGTTGGTCGACGGCGGCCAGGCTTCCCGAGAGCGCGCCGTTGACGAGCTTTGCCGGCAGCAGCACCCGCTGCGCCGCTGCGCCCGCGGCAAGCGGAAGCGCGTACGCGGTGTAGCCGCCGAAGTCGAACTTCGGCGCCTCGCGCACGGCGTACTTTTTTGTGCCCGCGGGCAGCGTCTCCACGATCGCCGCCGCAAGTTTTTTTGCGTCCTCGCCGGAATACAGCACCGCCCTGTGCAGCGGCGCGTCGAGCAGGCCGAGAAAGAACAGCGCGGCAAATGCGGCGGCCAGCACGACGGCCGCGGCAGCCAGCGTTCCGATAAGCCCCGGACGCCGCTGCTTTATGCGTTTCTTTACCCGCTTTTCCACGGCCGTCGCGAGCCCGTCCGGCTCGTCCCAGAGTTCGTCGCCGTCGAAGTCGTCCGCGTCCGGCTGCGCAGCGTCCGGCGCGTCCGCTTCCATCCGCTCTTCCAATTCTTCCGGATGCGTTTTCTTCCGCTTCATATCCCTGTCCCCCAAAAATCGATCGCTGATTCGGCAGATTCTGCCTGTCACGCGTACAGTATAACAGAAAGCGGCCGCGTTGTCGCGGCCGCTTTACAAAATCGCCCTGTTACTGCGCGGCAGCCTCTGCGTAGACGCTGACCTGCTTTTTGCCCAGATGCTTGGTCTCGAAGCGGACCACGCCGCTCACCTTGGCAAACAGCGTGTCGTCCTTGCCGATGCCGACGTTGACGCCGGGATGGAAATGCGTGCCGCGCTGCCGAACCAGGATGTTGCCGGCGAGCACGAACTGCCCGTCCGCGCGCTTCGGGCCGAGGCGCTTGGCCTGGCTCTCGCGGCCGTTTCTCGAAGAGCCGACGCCTTTTTTATGGGCAAACAGCTGCAAATTCATTTGGAACATGTCTCTTACACCTCCCTGTCCGTGATTTTGAGCGTATGCGGATACGCCCTGCCGATTGCGATCAATCCCGCCTCCATGCTGCTCAGCAGCAGGTCGGCCTGCTCGCATTGCTTCTCGGTCGCATCCTTTGCCAGGATACAGCGGATGCCGTCCTCGCCGACCGACACACCCGCCGGAATCTTCGCGATCTCGGTGATGCCGAGCACCGCCGTCTGCGCAAGCGCCGACACGGCGCTGCAGACGATGTCGTTGCCTTCCTCGGCAAAGCCCGCGTGTCCGGCGCAGTCGAAGCCGACGTTCCTGCCGTTCGACCGCGCCATGGTAATGCGGATCATCGCCCGTTACCCGATCGAGAGGATCTCGACCTTTGTGTAAGGCTGACGATGGCCGTTCTTTTTGCGCGAGTTCTTCTTGGGCTTGTACTTGAACACGATGACTTTTTTGCCCTTGCCGTGTTCGAGCACCTTGCCCTTTACGACGACGCCCTCGAGAACCGGCTTACCGATCTTGACGCCCGCGTCGTCCGCCACCAGCAGCACGTCGAACGCGACTTCGGCGTCGACGTCGGCATCGAGCTTCTCTACGAGGACCTCGTCGCCTTTTTCCACCTTATACTGTTTTCCACCGGTCTGAATGACTGCGTACATAGGTTTGCAGCACCTCCTTCTACCAGACTCGCCCGATCACGGCGGCGCCAAAAGCGCGCTTAAACTGCCGTCCCGGAGCGGCTCACCGCACGATTGTACCACAGCGGAATACCCGTGTCAACGGATCGTCCGACAATCTTTTTTCGCTTCCGGCAGGCGTTTTTCGGCCAGCGGACGCACGGAAAACTTCTCTATGTGCAGCTGCGCGTTCGCGCGCAGAAAGTACGTGCCGCCGGCCTCCTCCGGGAACAGAGTCCCCTGCTTCTCCATCAGCCGCTGCATCGCGTCGCACACGTCGGGGTGCGCCTCGATGAGGAGCTTCTTGTTGTTGCTGCCGCGCAGCACCTGCAGCGCCTGCTTTCTTATCTTGGCCGCCATGCTCTCGGGCGAGAGCACGCGCGCGTCGCCGCTGCAGTACGGGCAGGGCACCTGCAGCGTGTCGCCTATGCTGCGGCCGGTCTTCTTTCTCGTCATCTCGACGAGCCCGAGGTGCGTAAAGCCGAACACGTGCGAACGCGTGTGGTCGCCCTTCAACGCGTTTTTGAGCGTGTTGAGCACGAGCGTGCGGTTGCTCTCCTTCTCCATGTCGATAAAGTCGATCACGATGATGCCGCCGATGTCGCGCAGTCGAAGCTGCTTGGCGATCTCGTTTGCCGCCTCGCAGTTGGCGGCCGTGATGGTCTTTTCAAGGTTGTCCTTGCCGACGAACTTGCCGGTGTTGACGTCGATGACCGTCAGCGCCTCCGTGCGGTCGATGATGATGTAGCCGCCGCTCTTGAACCAGACCTTGCGGGCGAGCGCCTTGTCAATCTTTCCCTCGGTCTCGTAGCGGTCGAACAGCGCCTCGCTCTCCTTCATCAGAATGCGCGCGCGGAGCTTCGGCGCCATCACGTCGGCCAGGGCGCGCAGCTCGTCGTACGCCTTCTGGTCGTTGACGAACACGCGGTCGACGTCCTTCATCAGAAGGTCGCGCACCGTGCGGTACAGAAGCGACTGCTCCGCGTGCAACAGCAGCGGCGCATTGCCGCGGGTCGCGCGCTTCTCAATCTCGGCGTAGAGCTTCTGCAGCGCATCGACGTCCTCCTCGAACGCCTCGCGGCTCTTGCCCGCCGACGCCGTGCGCACGATCACGCCCATGCCCTTGGGCTTGACGTCGTGCAGAATTTTTCGCAGCCGCGCGCGCTCGTCGTCCTTGTCGATGCGGCGCGACACGCCGACGTAGTCGACCGTCGGCATCAGCACGAGCGAGCGGCCCGCCAATGTAATGTGCGTCGTGACGCGCGCGCCCTTCGTGCCGACCGGGTCCTTGGCGACCTGCACCATAATCGTCTGGCCGGGCTTTAGCAAATCGCGGATGTTGCGGCTCTCGGGCACCTGCTCGATCTCGTCGTCCGAGTCGTCGGAGAGCACGACGTCGCCGGCATACAAAAAGGCGTTGCGCTCGAGACCGATGTCCACGAACGCCGCCTGCATGCCGGGCAGCACGTTCTGCACTTTTCCGTTGTAGATGTTGCCGACCAACCGCTCCGAGCCCTCCTGCTCGACGTAGAGCTCGACCGGCGAACCGTCCTCCACCACGGCGACACGAATCGCGACGCCGCTGGCGTCCACCAAAATTTCCTTATTCATGGTTCCTTTCCTCTCGATCAGGGCAACTGCGGCAGAGGACCATCACCGGCAAAATACATGTGCGTGCGGCGCACCGCAACGCTCCCATGCGCATCCAAACGGTCGAGCAACGCGCCGGCGAATAATTCCGCGCGCAGCCCGCCATCGGCTTGCAATCTGCCGAGAACGCGGAGGGTGATTTCCTTCCCCTCAATCTTCTCCACGAAGACCCCGATGATCTGCGGCCGGATGTCCACGGCTTTTTCGCCGCCCTTCGTCCGCTTTTGTACGATGATTGCGCCATTTAGCAGCGCGCTGGCCGCCGCGGACAGCCTGTCCGCGGGCAGTTCCTCAACCAGACTCAATTTTATCACATATTCCGCGGCGCGTGTCAATGACGAAAGCGACGGAAAATTGTCGGGCGGTTCGAACGCGTCGGAAAGACGCAGCCCCGGCGGCATGACCGCGTTGACGCGCGCGGTAAATTCGCTAGGATCGATCCGCTCCTCAAGCGCAACCTCGAACCACTCCGCGTCGGAGGTCTGCCCCGTCGCAACGGCCGAGGCAAACGAGAGCTTCGGGTGCGGATTGAAGCCCTGCGAGTACGCGAGCGGCACGTTCGCGCGCCGGAACGCGCGCTGCAATGCGCGCTGGATGTCCAGATGCGAGATGAACGCGATCTCGTCGCCCTTATGATAGACGGCAAATATTCGCATGTTGCACCCCAAAGCAGTTGTTGCAGCCCTCGCGGCAGTCCGGCGTCGTGCGCGCTAAAAGCGCGTTTTCATATTCGGCGCAGAGGTATTCCTCCGTCAGCAGCATGTCGATGTGCGACCACGGCAGCTTCTGCCCGGGCGCATAGGCGGCCTCGGCAAACTGGGCAACGGTCAGGCCGTTTTCGGCAAACGCGGCCTCCCAGGCCTCGGGCCGAAAATGCTCCGACCACGAGTCGAAGCGGCAGCCGAGCCGAAACGCGCAAAGGAGCACGTCGGAAAGCCGCCGGCCTCCGCGCGAAAACGCCGCCTCGAGCACGGACAGAGGCGCGGGGTGGCAGTTGAGCACCGCGCCGCGCACGCCCTTCATCGCGTCGCGCAGAAGCTGCTGGCGGCGGCGGACCTCGGCGGGCGGGATCTGCGGGCAGAACTGGAACGCGGTGAACGGCTTGGGCACGAACGTCGACACGCTGACCGTCAGGCGAAGGCCCTTGCCGCGCCGCTCCTTGGGGAGCGAGTAAAACTCCGCGGACACCTTGCGCGTCAAGTCCGCAATGCCGAGAAGGTCCTCGTCCGTCTCCGTCGGCAGACCCAGCATGAAGTACAGCTTGACGGTGCTCCAGCCGGCCGAAAACGCGTCGCGCGCCGCGCGCAGGATGTCGTCCTCCGTCACGTTCTTGTTGATCACGTCGCGGAGCCTTTGCGTGCCCGCCTCGGGCGCGAACGTCAGGCCCGCCTTGCGCACGGTCTGCATGACCTTCAGGTCCTCGGCCAGTACGGAGTCCACGCGCAGCGACGGCAGCGACACCGACACGCGCTGCTTCTCCATGTCCCCGATGATCTCGGGCACGAGTCTGTGCACGTCGGAGTAGTCGCCGGTCGAGAGGCTGAGCATCGACACCTCGTCGTAGCCCGTGCACGCGACGATTTCACGCGCCTGGGCAAGCAGCGTCTCGCGCTTTCGTTCGCGCACCGGCCGGTAGATATAGCCCGCCTGGCAGAAGCGGCAGCCGCGCGTGCAGCCGCGCATCACCTCGACCGCGACGCGGTCGTGCACGATGTCCAGGTACGGCACGATCAATTTGCCGACGAACGGCGTGCTGTCGATGTCGGCCACGACGCGGCGGACGATCCTGTCCGGCGCGTGCGGCGCGCGCTTTATCAATCCCTGCTCCGCCGCCTCGTAATACGACGGGATATACACGCCGGCAATGCCGGAGAGCAGGCGCAGCGTCTCCGCGCGCGGGAGCTTGTCCGCCCTGGCTTTTTGCACGGCGCGCACGAACTCCGGCAGCAGCTCCTCGCCGTCGCCGAGCAGCACCGCGTCGAAGAACGCCGCGACCGGCTCCGGATTGCACGCGCACGGCCCGCCCGCGATCACGAGCGGATCGCCCTCGCCGCGGTCGCGCGAACGCAGCGGGATGCCGGAAAGGTCGAGCATGGCGAGGATGTTCGTGTAGCACATCTCGTACAAAAGCGAGAAGCCCACGATGTCGAACGTGTTCAGCGCGCGCTTGGTCTCGAGCGCGTACAGCGGAAGTTTTTCCTCCCGCAGCACAGCCTCAAAGTCCGGCCAGGGCGCGAACGCGCGCTCGCACGCGACGCCGTCGAGGCCGTTCAACACGTGGTACAGGATGCGCGAGCCAAGGTGCGACATGCCGATCTCGTACACGTCGGGAAAGCACAGCGCGACGCGGACGTCCGCGCGCTCCTTCACGATCTGGTTCAGTTCGCCGCCGGTATATCGAGCGGGCTTCTCGACCCTGTGGAGAAGCCCGGCAAGCGTTTGTGGGTCCAAGTACGTAACCTCCGTAACGGGGTATCTTTGTTTAGTATCGTATCACATCCGGCCCGAGCGGTCAAACGCAAGGATCTCGCCCACGGACACGCCGGTACCGAACCGCGCGATGCCCACGAGCAGCCTGCCCTCGTCGATCTCACCGAGCGTGCGCATGGACGCGTCGAGCACGCGCAGCACGTTGTAGCGGTTCGCGCTCAATATGCGCACGGCCTCCTCGGCGGCCATGGACTCGTGCGCGGCGATCTCGCGCACGGTCACGCTCTCGCCCGCGCGCACGCCGTCGTTCTTCCTGAGAAACGCCGACAACTGCGCCTCGGGCGCGCGCCGCAGCTCCATGAGCGCGGCAAACAGCAGGAAAAAACCCATCACGGGCAGCGTGTAGTTATAGGTCCCGCGCGCCGCGCCGTACGCGCAAAGGCCCAGCAGACTAGCGCCGAAAAACACGCCCGACCAGCACGTGATGCGCGTCGCCTTCGCCTTCTGCATGCGCTGCTCGAGCAGGCAGCGCAGCATCCGGCCGCCGTCGAGCGGCAGCGCGGGCAAAAGGTTCACCGCGGCAAGCGTGAGGTTAAACGCGAGGAACGCCCGAAGGCGCAGCGCGACCGCCGGGAAGAAATACCCCGCGGCGGCCGTCATGCCGCCGAGCACGACGCTCGCCACCGGCCCCGCGCACGCGATGCAGAACTCCGCGTACGGCGAGAGGTTCGCGTGCCGGATGCGCGCCACGCCGCCGAACGGCAGAATCTCGACCGCAAGCAGCGTGCAGCCGAACGCGCACGACACGATGGCGTGCGCAAGCTCGTGCAGAAGCAGCGCGAGCACCGCCATCAGAAAATCGTTCGCGCGGCCGAGCACGAACGCGCCCGCGATCACGACGAACACGAGCGGGTGCAGCCGGATCTCCGTTTTGCGGATCGAAAACAGGCGCATGTCAGTAACCCGTCGACGTGTCGATGTAGTCCGTGGGGTCCATGCTGCTGCCGGACTGCGAAACAGTCACGTAGATCATGCTCGTCTCGGGCATCACGCCGAGCGTATCGAGCGCAAGCAGCGGCTGGCCCACCTCGACGCGGATGTCCGCGATCCCGTAGTACACGCTCTCAAGCCCGTTGCCGTGGTTAATGCGCACGGCCGTTCCGTAGGCAGCGTCCTCGAATATCTCGCGCACCTCGCCGCCCGCGGGCACGGAGACGCGGTCGCCCGCGTTGGCCTTGAGCGAGAGCACGCTGCCGCCGGGCAACAGCGACGCCTCCGTCGCGGCCACCGGCGAGGTCCAGCGCTGGTTCACCGAGAACACGCTCTCGGCCGCGTCCGCGCTGACGAACTGCAGCCGCCCCAGCACCTCCTCGTCCGTGTCCGAGCCCGAGCCCTCCGATGTGCCCAGGGCCGCCACGATCTTCCCGTCGCGGCCCGTGAGCAGGAACACCTCCACGGCGATCACGATCACGAACGCAAGCGCGCAGATGGCGATCTTGAGCCACATGCTGCGCGCGGCGGCCGCGCTCTCCTCCCGCTCGCGCCGCTGCCGGAGCCGGCGGCGCACCGCCTGCACGCGCTCCATGCGCTCGCCCGTTTTCCGCACGACGAACTCCGTCGTTTTGATCTCATCATGCTGCATGAAAAAGCCCTCCCGCATCAATTTATGTTGCGGGAGGGCGCCGGTATGTGCTTTTGAACCCTACGAAACGGGGCGGATAGGCCCGATGCCCGCGTCGAGGAACATATCGTAGGGGTTGATATACGTAAACTCCGGCGAAACCACGGTCAGGTGCAGGTGGTTGGCCGCGCTGTTGCCCGTGCTGCCGACGAGGCCGATGCAGTCGCCCTGCTTGACGAACTGGCCTTCGGTCACCTGCTTCGATTTTTCGACCATGTGGTAATAGTGGTACTCGAAGCCGTACGGGTCGCGGATCATCACGTAGTTGCCCGGTATGGCCGAATAGCCGACGTACAGCACGACGCCGTCCGTCATCGAGTAGATCGGCGTGCGCGAGGGCGCGGTGATGTCCGTGCCCGTGTGGCGGCGCGTGCCGCGGTCCCGGTTGTCATACCAGCCGTTTTTGATCAGGTAGTCGCCCTGCAGCGGGTGGATCAGGGTCTTTAAATACGCCTCGCTGACCGGATACTTTTCGTAATCCTTGACCTCGCCGGAATCGTCGTACACCGTGTTGAGATAGCAGAGCGCGAAGCGGCACTGCATGAACTGCTCGCGCTCGCCCTGGCAGGCGACCTCCTCGAACAGCGGCAGCTCAAGCGAGAGCGAGAATACATTGCTGTCCGTTGCCGCAAAGCCGACCGCGGCCGCGGCGGCGATCTTTGCCGGCAGGTCCGGCCCGTACGTGCGGTACAGCGCGGCGATCTCCTGCCACGCGTATTCGCGCTGCGGCCCCTGTGCCGGGCGGATCACGCCGCCCGTGCCGGCAAGCTCCTTTCTAAGCATCGTCGCCGCGCTGGAAACGGCGTCGCGCGCGGCTTGATTGATCTCGTCCGTCATCTCCACGAACACGTCGTGCGCGGACGCGAGGCTGTCATACTGGTTCAGCTTATACTTCTTCAGCTTGGCGCGGTAGCCGGCAAGGTCCAGCGCCATCCCGGCGCGGACATAGCGGTCCGCCTTCTCGCGCGTCCTCGGCAGGTCCAGCCTGCCGCCGTCCGCAAGGTCCGGCAGCTCGGCGGACGCGCCGGACACGTAGCGCGCCAGCGCCGCCGCGCCGGAGGCGCCCCGCGTGCGCACGAGAAGCTGGTCCGCGCTCTCCTCGTCGTAGCAGCCGCAGGCGTCCTCGAGCAAACACTCCACATCGCTTTTGTCGAGCGTGCCGCTGCCATCGGCGTCGTAGCTGCCGGGCACGAACTCCGCGCGCGCGCTGGAAAATCCCGCCAAGAGAAAAAGCGACAGCGCGAGTGCGCATGCCGCAGTTTTTCGTATCTGTATTGAGCGCCGCACGCCCATTGTCAGGACGTCCCCGTCGCAAATTCCGGCGTCGCCGTCGGAACTGGCGTCGGCGCAGCGGTTTCGGAGGGCGCCGGCGTCACCTCCGCGCCGGTCTCCGGCGTCGCGCCGGTCGTGCCGTCCACGCCCGGGCTCGGCGAGGCGGTCTCGTCCTCGTCGTCGCTCTCGAGCTTCGGAACCGGCTGCTTCTCGTTTTTAAACGGAAGGATCGCCGACGCGTCGAACGCGGCAAGCAGCGAATCGATCGTCCAGTTGTCCGTGTACGGCGTCTCGCCCGCGACGATCTTCAGCCGCGCCGTCGGCGCAACGGGCAGCACGAGCTGCTCGCGGATCTTCTGCGTTACGGTATCGTCCTTCGAGCCGTCGCGGACCTCGCAGAGCGTGCCGTAGGCGATATTGTACCAGATCCAGCGCGCGTCCGGCACCGTCAGGCGGATGCAGCCGTGCGACGCCTTCGTGCCGAGCTGCTGGTAGGTTTCGATCTGGTACGTCGAGAGCTTATCCTGCTTATCGTACAGGACCGAGTGGAAATAGGTCCGGCTGTGGATCAGCGACCAGTACTGCGCCGCCTCGCCGCTCAGGAAGTGGCCGAAGCGGATGCGCGGCACCAGCATGTTGAACGTGCCGCGGCGCGTCTCGCCGCCGTCCGGAATGCGCGGGTTGCCCGTCGAGCACAGCATGTAGCGCACCGGCACCGTGTACTCGCCGTTTGCGTCCTTTGTGAACACCATCGTCACCTGCCAGTACACGTCCACGATGATTTTGTACGTGTCGGCGGGCGGATAGCCCTTGGGCCAGTTGACCTTGCTGCTGCCCATCTCGCCAAAGTCCGACGTGCCGCCGACGAGTTCCTCGAACGTCATGTTGACGGTGGGCGCGTAATAGGAAAACGGGACGGGCGTCTGATCCGGCGTCGGGGACGGCGTCGGCGCGGGCACCGTGGCCGCGGCCGCCGCCTGCGCCTGCTCGGTCAGCTCAAACTGCACGATGACCGGCGTGTCGGTCGGCTCGGCGGTCGCGGCGGGCGCGGGCGTGAGCATGTCGCAGCCGGCGCCAAAGAGCGCCGCAAACACGGCGCCGATCAGGTAGGGCAACGTCTTTGCCCGGAGGTTCTTCATCGTTCGTTCCATCAGGTCCTTCACTCAAATTGCAAGCAAAAATATATGCGTATTCTATCACAGGTGCGCAAAAATATGTTGCCCGCTACTCAAATTTCACATTTTATTCCGTTTTGCGATGCGCCGGGGAAGCACCGGTTTCATATGAGCGGCCGGATTAGCGGGGGGGAATTTTCGTCCTTTGAGGGGCAAAACCGCAGGAACAGCGGCGCTGTTTCAAGGTTTTTGCAACAAAAATGGACGGATTAATCGATCGTAAAGACAGCTGCGCGAATCAACCGGTACTCCCTAGATCCGCGCCACGCCGGTACGCCTTGCCGCCTCGGCCACCGCGGCGGCGACCGCCTTGCCCACGCGCGGGTCGAACGCCTTGGGGATGATGTAGTCCGCGGACAGTTCGCCGTCCGGGATCAGTTCCGCGAGCGCCCGCGCCGCGGCAATCTTCATCTCGTCGTTGAT
>CAZKGE010000018.1:0-17376 GCA_964552065.1 uncultured Oscillospiraceae bacterium
CCCCGTCAAGACGGCCAAGGTGGATGTCGCCCCTCGCGCAGGGGCGTGAATTGAAACCGTCACAGGGCCGAAGTGGCAAGAAAGTGGCAAGTCGCCCCTCGCGCAGGGGCGTGAATTGAAACAAGTCCATCACACTATCCCCCAACCTTTGCGCGGAAGTCGCCCCTCGCGCAGGGGCGTGAATTGAAACACAATCCCCGCGCATGGCAGCCGCCAGAATGGCCGTCGCCCCTCGCGCAGGGGCGTGAATTGAAACTTCATGATGTTGCCCCTTTCTATTTGGGGCAAGGGTCGCCCCTCGCGCAGGGGCGTGAATTGAAACCTCGCCATCGGTGCTCGTGGAGCTCAAGCACGCTGGTCGCCCCTCGCGCAGGGGCGTGAATTGAAACAACAGCCGCCGCCGCCAATACACGTATCGCGGCAAGTCGCCCCTCGCGCAGGGGCGTGAATTGAAACAAGGCCGACGCCGACGACCTGGACGCGTGGTCGGTCGCCCCTCGCGCAGGGGCGTGAATTGAAACTGGTACCCGCCCGGGGTCGCGCGCGCGCCCGCGCAGTCGCCCCTCGCGCAGGGGCGTGAATTGAAACAATCCACTAGATATGGCGGACGCGCCCGGACCGGTCGTCCCCCGCACTAAGCCACGAATCGCAACTTCTGTGTTTTGCCAGCTTTTTCGCGGCGGAAGGCAACCAGCCAGCTGGCCGTGTGGGGACGTAAAATGGTGAGCCGCCGGCCGTAGCTCTTGAAAGAACTCCCCCTCTGCGGTATGCTCAGTTGGGACGCGGCCCTGCTGCGCAATCTACAACAACGTCGCTATAAATAAAATATAGAACCCTTCAAAAAACAACCCGGGAGGTCAAACAACATGGCGACCATCACGCGTGTTTTTCAGGAAATGCTGCCCGACGTAATGCTGATCGGACGGCGCTACACGAACGCGGACCGCAATGCAGCCGGTTCGTTCGCGCACAAATGGGAGGAATGGTTTCAAAACGGCTATTTTCGATCGCTGGAGAACTGTGAGGGGATCAAGCGCGTCAGCGGTGATTGTTTCGGCGCGATGCGCTACGGCAGCGAGAACTTTGCGTACTGGATCGGCATGCTGGCAGAGCCCGGCTCCGACGTGCCGGAGGGGTTCGAGGTCGTCGATATTCCGGGCGGGCCGCTCGGCGTCTGTTATGTCCGCGGCCGCGGGGACAGCGCGGAGCTGTTCGGCTGCGATGTGCACGACGCCTGCGTGGCCGCCTGGGAAGCGCAAGGCTGGCGCGTTCCGAACGGGACCTGGTTTTTTGAGCGTTACAACTGCCCACGCTATACCGTGTCGGACGAAACGGGTAATGTGATACTGGACTTTTGCGCGCTGCTCGGCTGACAGTGGTGAAAAGCGTCGCTTCCCGCACGGGAAGCGTGGATTGAAATTATCAGAGCAACTTCAAGCACAACTGTCCGGGCTTGTCGCTTCCCGCACGGGAAGCGTGGATTGAAATGCCGAAACGCCGCTTGGAATCAATGATCCCGGTTGGTCGCTTCCCGCTCGGGGAAGCGTGGATTGAAATGAGTATCGCAAACGCACGGAGTCGAAATTCGTGGTCGCTTCCCGCTCGGGGAAGCGTGGATTGAAATGCAAAACGTGGAATCATGCAGGACGGATTAGCCTTTTCACCCCCCAGAAAGCGACGTGAGCGGCGCAATACTGGACTACTGCGCACTTTTCGGCCGACGGCGGGGAGCGCGCGGCACCGGGCTCCCTTATAAAAACCAACCCCCCGGCGCTGCCCTCCCCCGGCGGCCGTGCGCAAAACGCCCCCGCGCCTTCCAGCTGAAAACCCGGGGAATGCCTCCGCCCTCCCGCGCTTTTTTATGCTAAACGCCGCAACAATGCGCAAACTAAAGCCGCCGGAAAACTGCAAAAGGGAGGCGGGCGCATGCATAGAAGAGCAAAAAGCCTCGCGGTGCGCATACTCGCCGCGGCAATGTTTGTGTTTATGATCGGCGCGAACATTCTTGCGGAGGCGCTGCCGGTCAACGGCGTTACCACGCGCGAGGTATCGGAACGGTTTTCGAACCTGTTCATGCCCGCGCCGTACGCGTTCGCCATCTGGGGCGTGATCTACCTGCTGCTGGCGGCGTTAGCCCTGTTTCTGCTCGGCGCGTTCCACGGCGGGGAGCGTGAAACGGACGCGGAGCAGTTCGACCGGATCGCCGCGCTGTTTGCCGTTTCGTCGCTCGCCAACGGCGTGTGGATCGTGCTGTGGCATTTTTACGCGGTCGCGCCGTGCATGCTCTCGATGTGCGCGCTGCTGTTCAGCCTGCTGTTTATGACGGGCGAACTGGAGCAGCTGCCGCTGAAAAAGCGCGAGCGGCTTTTTATCCGCCTGCCGCTCTCCGTATACTTCGGCTGGATCACCGTGGCGGCGATATCGAACGCCGCCGCGCTGTTCGTCGGCCTGGGCGCGGCTGCAACGGGCCCGCTCGCGCAGGTATGGACCGTGGCGGTGCTGATCGGCGCGGCGCTGCTCGGCACGGCGGTGATCCTGCGCCGCCGGGACGCCGCCTACGGGCTTGTGCTGCTGTGGGCGTACGCCGCCATCCTCGTGCGGCATGCGTCGCCGCGCGGGCTTGGCTGCCGGTATCCCGCGGTCATCGCGGTCTGCGTGGCGTGCCTTGCCCTGCTCGCGATCGTCTGCGGCGCCGCGCTGCTGATGAAGCGCCGCGAAGCATAGCGGCCGCGGGCGTTCTTCGCAAGTATAAGTAATTTGGATACCCATCCCTTTCAACGTCCCAAAGGCGGTTGTATCGCCGGGTTCCAAGGGCCCTCGGCCCTTGGCGGGGTGCAGGGGCGGAGCCCCGCAGAAGCCCTCAGGCCGTTCCTCAATCCGTATCACGAACTCCGCAATTTTGCATTGAGCGACCCCGTTGCAGCACGGCCCGCCTCCCTCCATTTGCCGACCGATTCGCCGCCCGCCCGCGCGCGTCCAGCGGTGTATCCGGCCGGCCCGCCCACGCATAATCGTCCCGCGCGCGGCGCATAAATCCGATTGCGTTTTCCCTTCGGAAGTAGTATTGTGTCGCTGAACGGAACAGCGCCGGCGCTTTGCCGGGACAATGCGGCCGCCCGCGAAAAAACGCGGGGGCCGGGAACGCGCTTGCGGGAGGAATTGAAGGCGTGGGAGCGGTTATTGAAACGGTCAAACTGACGAAGTACTACGGCAGGTCGCGCGGCATCATCGACGTGGACCTGTCGGTGGGCGAGGGCGAGATATTCGGTTTCATCGGCCCGAACGGGGCGGGGAAATCGACCACGATCCGGACGCTGCTCGGGCTAATCCACAAGACGAGCGGCGAGGCGCGCATATTCGGGCTGGACTGCGAACGGGACAAGGTCAAAATTCTCGAGCAGACGGGCTATCTGCCCGGCGAGGTCTTCTACTACGACAACATGCGCGCAATCGACCTGCTCAAGTATTCCGCAAGCTTCTATAAAAAGGACTGCGCGCTTCGCATCCGCGCGCTTGCCGGGGAGCTGGAGCTTGACCTGAAGCAGAAGATCGAGGACATGAGCCTGGGCAACAAAAAGAAGGTCGGCATCGTGCAGGGGCTTTTGCACGCGCCGAAGCTGATCGTGCTCGACGAGCCGACGAGCGGCCTCGACCCGCTCATGCAGCGCACGTTCTTCGACCTGATCCTGCGCGAGCGCGAGCGCGGCGCCACGGTGCTGTTTTCGTCGCACATCCTAAGCGAGGTGCAGCGCATCTGCGACCGCGTCGCGATCATCCGCGAGGGCCGCATCGTCGACACGCAGCGGATCGCGGACCTGAAGCAAAACGCGTATAAGAAGGTCGACTTCGCCGCGCAATCTCCGATGGACGGCTTCACCCTGCCGGGCGCCGCGAACGTGCGCGTGCAGGGCGGGCATGTCGGCTTCATATACAGCGGGGACTGCAACGCGCTGCTTGCCGAGCTGGCCAAGCGTCCGCTCGTTAACGTCGACATCACCGAGCCGGAGCTCGAGGAGATCTTCCTGCACTATTACACGCAGGAGGGAGGGGCGAGCGGTGAGCGTATACCGGTTTGAGCTAAAGCGCAGCATCGGAAGCGCCGCGTCGTGGACCGCCGTGCTGCTCGCGCTTTTGATCGGGCTGATGCGCGCGGTGTATCCCGTGTACAGCGCGAGCCGCGCGGACGTGGAGCGGGTGCTTGCGGGCTTCCCGCCGGCGTTTACGGCGGCGATCGGCCTCTCGCTGAACGATATGTTCAGCTACGGCGGCTTCTACGCGTTCGGCGCGCTCTACCTCACGCTGCTCGGGACGATCATGGCCTCGACGCTGGGGATTGCGATATTCGCGCGCGAAAAACGCGCCAAATGCACGGATTTCTTGCTGACCAAGCCCGTGACCCGCGGCGCGGTATTTCGGCAGAAGCTGCTCGCCGCGCTGACGCCGCTCTTTTTAGCGAATTTTTTGTATGCCGCGGCGATGCTCTGGCTGTACCGCACGGCGGGCGGGACAAGGGTCCCCGCCGGGAACGTGCTGCTTGCGTCGGGCGCGCTGTTTTTGACCCAGATCGTGATGCTGTCCGTCGCGGTAACGGCCGCGGTACTGTTTCGGCGCGTGCGCTCCGTCTCGGGCCTTTCCATGGCGATCGCGTTCGGCGCCTTCGTGCTGAGCGCGTTGCAGAGCATGCTCGAGGAGGAGGCGCTGCGGTATGTGACGCCGTACCGGTACTTCGACGTGACGGCGGCGTTTTTCGACGGCCGGTTCGAGGCGCGGTACGCGCTGACCGCGGCGCTGGTGATCGCGGCGCTGATGGCCGTGTCGTACGCGGTCTATTGCAGGCGCGACGCGGCCGCGGCGTAAGGGAGGGCTGGACAATGAATATTCTACGGC
Source organism: uncultured Oscillospiraceae bacterium (assembly GCA_964552065.1). GTDB lineage: Bacteria > Bacillota > Clostridia > Christensenellales > CAG-138 > CAZKGE01. The sequence goes on from CAZKGE010000018.1 coordinate 4,888, forward strand.
GCGAATGGAAGGCCGGCTGGAAAGCCTTCCTGTTCTGGACGCTGGGCCTGTTCGGGCTGGTGTTTACCGGCGTGGTCAAATCCACCGGCATTACCTCCGCCGAGGGCGGCAGCGCCGCCGCGCTTGTCGGCGCGTTCCCGCGCATCGTGCAGGCGGTGCTCGGTATGGCGGGCATGGACATGACCACGTTCCCCGGCTTCTACGCGGTGCTGTCGCGGTATTCGGCAGTGCTGATCGCGGTGTACGCCGCGCATCTCGGCAGCAGCGCCGTTTCGCGCGAGGCGGCCGACAAGACCTATGAGTTCGTGTTCACCAAGCCGCGGACGCGCTCGTTCATCCTCGCGCAGAAGCTGCTCGCGGGCTGGACGTATCTTCTCGTATTCTGCGCGCTGAACGCGGTATTCTCCGCCATGGCCGTATCCGTGATGAAGCTGGACGTGCAGATGACGCGGACGTTTTGCCTGTTCGCTGCCTCCGCGCTGCTCTTTGGCACGGTGTTCTTCGCGTTCGCGGCGTTGTTCGCGGCGGCCGCGAGGAGCGCGGAGACGGGCGCCAAGCTCGGCAACTACGCGGTCCTTGCCGCGTTCTGCATGGGCGTCGTGCACGACATGCTGGAAACCCCCGGCCTTATCCGGCTGCTTTCGCCGTTCCGGTATTTTCAGGCGGCCGATCTGATCGCGGGCCGGCTCGACCCGCCGTACCTCGTGCTGACCGCGCTGCTGAGCGGTTTCGCGCTTTTCGTGGCGTTCCGCAGCTTTGAAAAGCGCGACCTTGCCGCGGTCTAGCGCCGCGGGAGGAATGGAAGGCGGCCCTGCCATAGAATCGTTATGCCCCGGCCATGCCCGGGGCTTTTATTTGCTCTGCGTAAACCCCGCGAGAAAGCGGCGTATGGCGGCGCGGTTTTTCAGCACGACGGTCTTTTCCTTGTAGGTTTCCACGATGTCGCGGTAATGCTTGCGCCGCGGCGCGGAGCGCCCCTTGTACAGGATCCACCAAAGGAACTCCCAATCCAGCTTTTCGGCGCAGCCGTCCGTAACGCTCTCGCGCGTTTTGCCGCGGAAGTGCAGGTACCGGGAAACGGCCTGACTAAGGCAGACGAGCCGCGGAAAATCAAAAAACACGATCAAATCGGCCGCGGCGAGCCGCTCGGCCTGCAGAAGACCGCCGTAGTTGCCGTCGATCACCCAGGCCGGGTTCTCGTCGAGGAACGCGCGCACGATCAAACGCGCCTCGTCTCGGTTGCGCTCGCGCCAGCCCGACTCGAAGTTCACCGTGTCGAGAAAGAGTACGGGGCAATGGCAGCGGTCCGCAATCTCCCGCGCCAGCGTCGATTTTCCCGCGCCGCTGTACCCGATGACCGCAATCCGCATCCCGCATCTCCTTTGTTAAAAACGCTTTTTCCTTTTCTTTCGCGAAAGAAAAGGAAACGAAAAGAAAGCAAAGTGGCAATTTCTTCCCGACTTTCTTTTGTTACTTTTCTTTCCAGAAAGAAAAGCAACGTTCCTTCTCCAAATTCAATCATTCCAAAGGAATCGGTTCCCCTTTTTCCTTTTCTTTCGCGAAAGAAAAGGAAACGAAAAGAAAGCTAAGCAAGACGGCTTTTCCCGGTTTTCTTTTCACGCCCGCTCGCGCCGCAAAATTTACAGCTCCAGCACGGCTAAAAACGCGGCAATTTCCTCCGCCTCGGGCAGCGGCGCGGCCAGGGCGCGCTTTGCCATCTCGGCCGCGTCGTAAGGAGCGCCGGCGAGCGCGGCCGAGAGCGCGTCGGCGAGGTCGGCGTTCATCGCGTCGGAGTAGACCGTCGCGGACGCGATCGTGACGCCCGAGAGCCGCAGCAAAAGCTCGACGCGGCCGAACGAAAACTGCGCGGCGAACGAAACGTCGAAGTCCGGTCTGCATCCGAAACGGAATTCGTCGGACGCGTACCGTTCCGTGCGGCGGGCAAGGCTTTCGGCGTCGAGCGCGGAAAGCGGCGTCTGTTCGGCGGGGCCGTAGACGGACGAGAACGCGTCGGCCAGCGCGCCGCGCATGGCATCGACCGTGATCGCGGGATTGCATTCGCAGAGGTTGGAGACGCGGGCACGCACGCTCTGCACGCCCTTGCTCTGGTATTTATGCGCGGGCGGCGCGAGGTAGCGCGAGAGCTTTTCGAGGTCGGCGGAGATCAGGATCGTGCCGTGGTGCAGCGCGCGGCCCGCAGAAAAGCGGAAGGCATTGCCGGAGAATTTCGCGCCCGTTTTTTCGAGCACGACGTCGTTGCGGCCGGACAGGACCGCGCCGATGCCGAACGATGCGCACGCACGCCGGATGACCGAGAGCTGGCGCGGCAGGTCGTAGTCTTGCTGCGGCAGCAGGAACGTAAAGTTGAGGTTGCCGAGGTCGTGGAACACCGCGCCGCCGCCGGAGCTTCTGCGCGCGAGGCGGCCGCCCTCGCTCTCGAGCAGCGCGACGCGGCACTCGGCGAGCGCGTTCTGGTTTTTGCCGATCACCACGGTGTTCTGGTTCTGCCAAAGGTAGAGCGTCGCGCCCGCGTCCTGCGCATAGAACAGTTCCTCCTCGGCGGCGAGGTTGAAAAACGGGTCGTGCGAATCGGAAACGTATATGCGGTTGTCCATACGTCGTCGTCCTCCGGATCAAAATCGGGATTTGCGGCCGCGCGATAAAACGGGAAGCGGCGCGGTCCGCGCGTCCATCGTAACGCGGGCGGGGGGCGGCTGTCCAGCCCCGCGAAGGATTTTTTGCGCGGCGGCCGCACAAAAAACGCGCGCTTCGGGAGTTGCGGCCGCACGAAAAAGCGATTATGATGATGAAGTGAGCGGCTGCGGCCGCTTCAAACCTTTGGCGGGCGCCGGCAGGAGGGTCCATGGAGCAGCATCCGTATGAATTTGACGTGATCGTCGTCGGCGGCGGTCCGGGCGGGTACGTCGCGGCGATCCGCGCTTCCCAGCTCGGCGCGAAGGTTGCGCTCGTCGAGCGCGGCGCGCTCGGCGGCACGTGCGTAAACCGCGGCTGTATCCCGACGAAGGCGCTGTACCACGCCGCGCACGTGTGGCGGACGATCAACGGCGCGTTGAAGGAGGGCTTTACGGTCGAAAACGCGTCGTTCGACTGGGCGGCCGTGCTGAAGCGCAAGAACGTCGCGGTCAAAAAGCTCGCAACCGGCGTTTCGGGCCTGCTCGCTAAAAACGGCGTGACCGTGATTGCGGGCGAGGCGCGGGTGGAGCGCGCGCACGAGGTGATCGCGGACCGCACCTACACAACGGACTATATCGTGCTCGCGACGGGCTCGAGGCCGGTGTGCCGCATCCTGTCGGAAGCAAAGCTCCTGACGACCGACGACATTCTCGACCTGCCCGCTCTGCCCGGGTCGCTGGCGATCATCGGCGGCGGCGTGGTCGGCTGCGAGATCGCGTCGATATTCGCCGCGTTCGGGGTCAAGATCACGGTGATCGAGTTCATGCCGCGCATTCTGCCGATGTTCGACGCGGAGGTTGCGGAGACGCTGCGGGCCGCGATGTCCGCGGCGGGGGTTAAGATCATTACAAACGCGCGCTTCGTGCGCGTTGCCGGCGACAAACCGCGCCGCTTCGCGCTCGAGGACGGCACCCAGATCGAGTGCGACATCGTGCTCGAGGCGATCGGCCGCGCGGCCGAGACCGCATCGTTTGCCGGGCTCGGGCTGGAATTGAACGCGAAAGGTTACGTACGCGTAGACGCAAACTATCTAACAGGCGCCGAGGGCGTGTACGCCATAGGCGACGTCAACGGGCTCAGCCAGCTCGCGCACTCCGCGTCGCACCAGGGGGTAAGCGCCGTCGAGCACGCGCTGCTCGGCAAGAGCGCCGAACGGCAGCTTGTGCCGGCCTGCGTGTTCGCGCTGCTCGAGATCGCGTCCGTCGGCATGACGCTCGACGAGGCGAAAAGCACGGGCTATCCCGCGGCCATCGAGTCGAAGTTTTCGTACGCGGGCAACGGCAAGGCGGCGTCGATGGGCGCGACAAAGGGCTTTGCCAAAGTCGTGTGCGATAAGGACAGCGGCCAAATCCTCGGCGCGCACATCGTCGGCGAGAGCGCGTCGACGATCATCCACGAGGCCGTCATGGCCATGCGCGCGGGGCTGACCGCGAAAGAGGCCGGCGAAACCATCCACGCGCACCCAACGCTGTCCGAGACGCTGATGGAAGCCTTCCTCGGCGCGGCGGGGAACGCGGTGCACGGGTAAGGACGGGGAGTACGCTTCTTCCTTATTCTTTCGCGAAAGAAAAGGAAGCGAAAAGAAAGCGAGGAAAGGCGCGTAAACCCGGAGTCCAGCTCCCGACTTTCTTTTGTTGCTTTTCTTTCCGGAAAGAAAAGCAAGGAGGAATTCGGTTTCTTCCTTTTCTTTCGCGAAAGAAAAGGAAGGCAAAAGAAAGCTGGGAAGGGCGCGCAAACCCGGAGTCCAGCTCCCGACTTTCTTTTGTTGCTTTTCTTTTCGGAAAGAAAAGCAAGGAAACGTCTTTCTATTAACGTCTTTCCATAAAGAGGGGAGAGCCAACCATGCCCATAACGCTTCAGGACATTTTCGCGGCGCGCGAGCGGATCGCGCCGTACATCCGCCGCACGGACACGACGCAGATGACGCTGCCGAACGGCTGCGAGCTGTTCATCAAGCTGGAGAATCTGCAGGTCACGGGCGCGTTCAAGGTGCGCGGCGCGGCCAACCGCATTCTGCAGCTGACCGAAAAGGAAAAAGCGGCGGGCGTGCTGGCGGCGTCGGCGGGCAACCACGCGCAGGGCGTGGCAAGGGCCGCGCGCGCGCTGGGGCTAGCCTGCACGATCGTCATGCCCAAGGCCGCGCCGCTCTCGAAGATCGCGGCCACGGAAGCGCTCGGGGCGACGGTCGTGCTCAGCGGCGACAGCTACGACGAGGCGTACGCGTTCGCGCGCGAGCTGGAGAAACAGACCGGCGCGACGTTCGTGCATCCGTTCGACGACGACCAGGTGATCGCGGGGCAGGGTACGCTCGGACTCGAGATACTCGAGGACGTGCCGAACGCGGGGCAGGTGCTCGTGCCGCTCGGCGGCGGCGGACTGGCCGCGGGGGTCGCGATCGCGATCAAAGAAACGCGGCCGGACGTACTCGTCTACGGCGTGGAGCCGCGCACGGCCGCGTCGATGAAGGCCTCGCTCGACGCGGGGCATATCGTAACGCTGCCGTCGGCGGCGACGATCGCGGACGGCATCGCGGTCAAGACGCCGGGCCAGAAAACGTACGCGTACTGCGAGGAGTACCTCGACGGCGTCGTGACGGTCGACGACGACGACATCGCCAAGGCCGTGCTGCACCTGCTCGAGAAGGGCAAGATCGTAAGCGAGGGCGCGGGCGCGGCGGGCGTGGCGGCGGCGATGTCCGGCAAGGTGTGCGCGCTCTCGGGGCGCGCGACGGTGGCGCTGCTCTCCGGCGGCAACATCGACGTGACGATGATCGCGCGCATCATCGACAAGGGCCTGATCCGCGCGGGCAGGAAGGCGCTGATCGACACGCAGATCCCCGACAAGCCCGGCTATCTTTCGCGGCTGCTCGCGATGATCGCCGACGCGGGCGCGAACATCGTCTCCGTGCAGCATGACCGTATGCGGCAGGACATGCCCATCGGCGAGGCGGCGGTGGCCATCGAGGTCGAGACGCGCGACCGCGACCACGTGCGCGAAATCTGCACGCGGCTTGCCGAGGCGGGCTACCGCGTGCGCTAGGGGCGCGGCGGCGGGGCCCGCAGGGTTGCGCCGCGAGCGCAAAAACCCCGTTCGGGGAAACGGTGGAAGCGTGGCGACAAGGGGCCGCAGGGCCGCGCTGTAAATGGTGCGAGCATCCCCCTAAAAAGCCGCCCGCTCCAAAACGGAGCCAGCATCCCCCAAAAACCGCCCGCTCCGCCGCGCGTTTATGCGCGGAACCGCATCCCCCGGCCGCGTTGACGCAGGCGGCATTCCGTACGGCGGCCGCTTCACGATGCGGGTATCCCAGCCGCGTTGACGCAGGGGCGCGCGCGTGCTATACTTTTTAGCGGAACGAATGGAACGTACGATTGCGCGCCCTTTAGCCGGGTGCGACGGCGCGACAAGAAGCGCCGAGGGAACGCGGATGAAAACTCCGGGCTATCCCAGTAACCGTGAAGCCGACGAACGGGCAAATGTCACTGCCGCATAGGCGGGAAGGCGCCCCAGTAGGATGAAGCCAAGCCGGGAAACCTGATTGTACGCATGGTAAGCCTCTGGGGTTGGGAAAACGATACAATCGGGTTCTCCTTTTGTATGACGGGTTGCTCCTCCGGCCGGAGGAGCAGCTTTTTTTGATTTGCTCCTCAAACACGCCGCCATTCGCTCCCAAAACAAAGCAAAAGGGGAGTGAATCACATGGAACGCAACAAACGAAACAAGCGCAACAACCGGCTTCTCTACCTCCTGCTCGCGCTCACGCTGCTGGCCGTTCTGGCGTTCGCGGCGGCCAAGATCCTGTGTCCGGCGCGGCTTGTTGCCACGCAGCCTGCCGCCGCCGAAACGGCCGCCCCGGCCGGGGCCGCCGCGCCAAACCCCGCCGGAACCGCCGCGATCGTCTGCACCGACATGGCGGGCAGGACGGTCACGCTGGCCGCGCCCGCAAAAAGGATCGTGACGCTCGACGCGGCCAACTGCGAGGTCCTCTTTGCCATCGGCGCGGGCGACGCGCTCGTGGGCCGCGGCGAGTACTGCGACTATCCGGAGGCCTGCCTCGCCGCACCCATCGTGCAGTCCGGCGCGGAGACGAACCTCGAGCAGATCATCGCGCTTTCGCCGGACCTTGTGCTCATGTCCACGATGGCGCAGACGGACGAGCAGATGGCGTCGCTCGAAAAGGCCGGCATCCCGACCGCGGTCACGGCCGCAAACGACATCGCGGGCGTGTACGAATCCATCCGGCTCGCCGGGGCGCTCACGGCGCACGCGGACGAGGCGGAAGCGCTGGTTGTGAACATGCAAAAGGCGTTTGCCGACGCTTCGGCCAAGGTGCCCGCGGATGCGGAGGAGAGGACGGTCTATTTCGAGGTCTCGCCGCTCGAATGGGGGCTGTGGGCGGCCGGCAGCGGCACGTTCATGGACGAGATGGCCGCGATGCTCAAGCTGACCAACGTCTTTGCCGACGTGTCCGCCTGGGCGGAGGTGTCCGAGGAGCAGGTGATCGCGCGCGACCCGGATTATATCGTGACTTGCGCGATGTACTTTGGCGAGGGCGTAACGCCGGACGAGGAGATCCTCTCCCGCGCGGGCTGGCAGGACGTTTCGGCTGTGAAGAACGGCAGGGTGTACGTGGCCGATTCCAACGCGATGACGCGGCCCGGCTCGCGGCTGGCCGAGGCCGTAGGCGAGCTGTACGCGTTTGTCTACGGGGAGTAATTGGAGTATATGGAACGGGGACTGAAGCCGGCAACATATTTGCTCCTTGGCGCGGCGCTGCTGCTGGCGCTCGTGCTGAGCGTATGCCTCGGGAGCGTGGCCGTCCCCGTGTCCGACGTGCTGACGGCGGTATACGGGCTCGTTTCGGGACAACCCGTCTCCCAAACGGGCCTACTGCCGATCGTCGCGTTCGTGCGGCTGCCGCGCGTGCTGTGCGTGGCGCTGACCGGCGCGTCGCTGTCGATCGCGGGCGCGGCGATGCAGGGCCTGCTGCAAAACCCGCTCGCGGACGGCACGACGCTCGGCGTGTCCGCGGGCGCGTCGCTCGGCGCGGTGCTCGCCATCGCGTTCGGGTTCGCGATTCCCGGCCTGCCGCTTGCCGGCACGATGGGCACGGCGACGGTGTTCGCGCTCTGTTCGCTCGTGCTGATCCTGTTTCTGGCCGAGCGGCTCGACCGCTCGCTCTCGACCGGCACGATCATACTGATCGGCGTGATCTTCTCGATGTTCGCCAACGCGATCATCAGCCTCGTCGTCACGTTCGCGGGCGAGCGCGTGCGCTCCATTATGTTCTGGACGATGGGGTCGCTGGCCGGCAGCAGCTATCAAAACGCGCTGGCGCTGTTTTTTGTGCTGCTCGTCTGCGGCGCGGTGATTTTAAAAAGCGCCGCGGAGCTCAACGCGTTTGCGATTGGGGAAAACCACGCGCGCCACATCGGCGTGGACGTTGTCCGCGTGCGGCGGCGGCTTCTTGTGGCGGTCTCGGTGCTGATCGGCGTGACGGTGTCGCTCGGCGGCACGATCGCGTTCGTCGGCCTCGTGATCCCGCACATGACGCGGCTTCTGACCGGGCCGAACCACCGGCGGCTCCTGCCCGCCACGCTGTTCTTCGGACCGATCTTCCTTTTGCTGTGCGACCTTGTCGGCCGCGTCGCGCTGCGGCCCGTCGAGCTGCCGATCGGCGTGGTGACGTCGTTTATCGGCTCGATCGCGTTCGTGTACCTGTTCGCGCGCGAGAGGAGGGCCAAATGATGCTGGAAGTAAGCAACCTGACCGTGCGCTACGGCGCGCTGACCATCGTCGACAACGTGAGCTTTGCGGTGCCGGAGGGCGCGTGGCTAATGATCGTGGGCCCGAACGGCGCGGGCAAGAGCACGATATTGAACGCCATCGCGCAGAGCGCGCCCTATACGGGGCGGGTGCTGCTCGGCGGCGACGACATAAAAAAGCTGCCCCCGCGCGAACGGGCCAGGCGCCTCGGCATGCTGATGCAGACGCATTCGGTCGGCTACGGCTTCACGGTCGAGGAGGTCGTGCGGCTGGGCCGGTACGCGTACGCGCGCAGCGCGGCGGACGAAAACGACGCGGCGGTCGGGCGCGCGCTCGCGCAGACGGGGCTGATCGGGCTTCGCGCGCAGTCCGTGCTCACGCTGTCCGGCGGGGAGCTCCAGCGGACGTTCCTCGCGCAGGCGCTGGCGCAGGACCCGGCCGTGCTGCTGCTCGACGAGCCGGTCAACCACCTCGACCTTGCCTACCAGCGCGACACGTTCGCGCTCATGCGCGAATGGCTGAAAACGCCGGGCCGCGCGGCGGTCTCGGTCGTGCACGACCTGTCGCTCGCGCGCGCGTTCGGCACGGCGGCGCTGCTGCTGCACTACGGCTGCGTCGTGGCGCAGGGAAACCCGCGTGCGGTGCTCACGCGCGAAAACCTCGAGTCCGTCTACGGCCTCGACGTTCACGCTTGGATGCGCTCGATGCTTTTGCAGTGGGGGGAGTAGGCATGGATTTTGCCGCGTTTTGCAGAAACCCGCGCGCGGTGCTTGAGCGCGAAAATCTCGAGTCCGTCTACGGCCTCGACGTATACGGCTGGATGCGCTCGATGCCGGCGCAGTGGGGGGAGTAGGCATGGATTTTGCCGCTTTAAACGAACAAATTTTGCCGCCCGACGAGGCGGCGATGGCGTGCGGCCGGGCGCGCTGGGACAATTTAGCCAAGCCCGTCGGCAGCCTCGGGGAGCTGGAAGGCTACCTCGTGCGCGCCGCGGGGCTGCTGGGCACGGAGCGCGTGGCGTTTTATAAGCGCGCGGTGCTCGTGTTCTGCGCGGACAACGGCGTGACCGCGCAGGGTGTGGCGGCGACGCCCGCGTCGATCACGGCCACGATGGCGCGGATCATCGCCCAAGGGCGCTCCGCGGTGGGGCTCTTTGCAAAGCGCGCGGGCGCGGACGTGTTCGCCGTCGACATGGGCATGTTCACGCGCGTTTCCGAGCCGAACCTGCGCGACTGCCGCATCGCCGCCGGCACGCGCGATATGACGGAGGGCCCCGCGATGACGCGGGAGCAGGCGGCGCGCGCGATCGAAACAGGCATGGAGCTTGTGCGCGAGAAGAGAGCGGCGGGATACGGCCTGCTCGCGACCGGAGAGATGGGCATCGGCAACACGACGAGCGCCGCCGCGGTCGCGGCCGCGCTGCTGGGCCTGACCGCGGCGGAAACCACGGGCCGCGGCGCGGGGCTGACCGACGAGGGGCTGCGGCTTAAGACGCTTGCCGTCGAGCGCGCGCTTTTTGTCAACCGTCCCGACCCCGCGGACGCGCTGGACGTGCTGTTTAAGGTCGGCGGCTTCGACATCGCCGCCATGGCGGGCGCGTTCCTCGGCGGCGCGCTGTACCGCGTGCCGATTTTGATCGACGGCGTGATCAGCGCGGCCGCGGCGCTCGTGGCGATGCGGCTCTGCCCGCGCGCCTGCGCCTGCATGCTGCCGTCGCACCTGTCCGCGGAGCCGGCCGCCGCGCGCGTATTCGCCGCGCTCGGCCTCGAGCCGCCGGTCCGCGCGGGGCTGCGGCTCGGCGAGGGCACGGGCGCCGCCCTGATGTTCCCGATATTGGACATGGCGCTCGCGGCGTACGACGGGCTGTTGACGTTTGCCGGCATCGGCATGTAAGCTTGGGAAAGAGGGGGGCGGAAGGATGCTGCACCTGATCATCGGCGGCGCGGGCGCGGGCAAGAGCACGTACGCCGAATCGCTGCTTTCCGCCTGTCCCGGCCCGCGCGTCTATATCGCGTGCATGCTGCCGACCGGCGAGGAGGGCGCGCGCCGCGTCGCGCGCCACCGCGCCGAGCGCGCGGGCAAGGGGTTTACCACGCTCGAGCGCTATCTCGACGTCGGGAACGCGCCGCTGCCCGAGGGCTGCTCGACACTTGTCGAGTGCCTGTGCAACCTCGTGGCCAACGAGATGTTTGAAGATACGGGCGCGCGTGAGCGCACAGCGGACGCGGTCGTGTCCGGCGTGCTGGCGCTCGGGCGGCGCTGCCGGTCGCTTTTCGTCGTGACGAACGACGTCGGCAGCGGCGGCAGCGAGCCGGACTCCGGCACGCTGCGCTATATCGAAACGCTCGGCGCGGTGAACGCGCGCCTTGCCGCGCGCGCCTGCCGCGTGACCGAGCTTGTCGCCGGGATTCCGATCGTTATAAAAGGGGGCGGCGCGCCATGACCGTGCTCCGCGCCATCCTGCTCGCGTTTGCGATGTTTTCGCGCGTGCCTGTGCCGCAGGTAACGTTCGACGAAAAAGCGCAGAAATACGCGCTGCTGTTTCTGCCGCTCGTCGGCGGTGCGGTGGGCCTTGCGCTGTGGGGCTTTCTCACGCTGGCAAAGCTGCTCGCGTTCGGGACAATCCTGACCGCCGCGGGGCTGACGCTTTTGCCCGTGCTCGTCACCGGCGGCATCCACCTCGACGGCTTCTGCGACACGGTCGACGCGCTGTCGAGCCACGCGTCGCCGGAGCGCCGGCGCGAAATCCTCAAGGACCCGCACGCGGGCGCGTTCGCGGTCATATTCGCCTGCGCATACTTCCTCGCCTACTTCGCGCTGTGCGCCGAGGGTGCGTTTCCCCAAAACGCGGCGCTTCTGTTCATGCTTTTGCACGTGCTCTCACGCGCGCTCGGCGGCGCGCTATCGCTCGGCGTGCCTGCCGCGTCGGAGCAGGGCCTGCTCGCCCTTTTTCAGCGGGCGGCAAACCGCAAAACCTGCCTCGGCGGCCTTGCCGCCGTCTCGGCGCTGTGCGCCGCCGCGCTCGCGCTAACCGACCCCTTACGCGGAACGGCGATGATTGCAGGCGCGCTGCTTACGCTGTTGTACGTGCGGCGCAGCGCGAAACGGGACTTCGGCGGCATGAGCGGCGACCTTGTCGGGTTCTACATCCAGCTTTCGGAGCTAGCCATGCTCCTGTGCGCGGCGCTTGCGGGAAAGGCGGCGGTATGGTTTTAATCTTAGGCGGCATGGCCGCGGGCAAGCGCACATACGCGCGGCAAATGCTGGGCTATTCGGACGCGGACATGGCCGACGGCTTGCTCGACGGCCGGCCGGTCGTGTATAATTTGCAGAAGCTTGTCGAACGCGATCCGGAGCGCAGCGCTTCGCTGCTCGGCGCGCTGGCACAAAAAGAGGTCGTGATCTGCAACGAGGTCGGCAGCGGCATCATCCCGATGTCGCCGGAGGGCCGCGCTGTCCGCGAGGCGACGGGGCGGCTCTGCATCGAGCTGGCAAAGCGCGCAAATAAGGTCGTGCGCCTCGTCTGCGGTATCGCCACGGTGCTCAAGGAGGAACGATAGTTGGACGTATACCTGATCCGCCACGGGCTGACGAAGAGCAACCGCGAGCTCCGGTACCTCGGCCGCACCGACGAGCCGCTGTCCGACGAGGGGCGCGCGGACGCGGAGCGCACGGGCCGCTTTCCGGCCGTACACACGGTCGCAACGAGTCCCATGCTGCGCGCGCGGCAGACGGCGGGCATCCTGTTCCCGAACGCGGAACTTGTCGTCTACGGCGGCTTTCGGGAGATGGACTTCGGCGACTTTGAGGGGCGGCTTTCGGACGAGCTCGCCGGCGACGCGGCATTTCTCGATTGGATCAGGACGGACTGCGCCCTGCCCTGCCCCGGCGGCGAGACGGCCGAGGGTTTCCTTGGCCGCTGCGAGGACGCGCTTTTATCCGCCGTGCGCGACGTTTACGGACGCGGCGACGACCGCCTGATCGTCGTCACGCACGGCGGCGTGATCATGACTTTGATGCAGCGGTATTCCG